>NZ_JAUBUB010000170.1:0-5924 GCF_036705265.1 Microcoleus sp. B4-C2 | reverse complement strand
CAAATTTTGGGGGTTGGGGCGCCCCCCCCTACAAAAACGGCCGGGGGGCACGCCCATCCCACAATAACAATTAAAATTGTAAGTTATTTAATTCGCGATCCTTAGAGTTATTAGACCTGACCGGGGCTGACGTTAACATTGATGCGATGGGAACTCAAACCGAGATTGTGAAACAAATTCGCCACAAAAAAGCTGATTATATTGTATCTCTTAAAGCTAATCACCCCACTTTACATTCTCAGGTTAAAGAAGGGTTTGATACCAGAAGAGCTAATAAGTTTGAAGGCATTAAAGTTAGTTATAACCAACAGATTGAAAAGGGACACCATCGCACTGAAAAACGTTATGTTTTGGCTGTTCCTTTAGAGGCTTTCGGTGGTCTTTATCAACAAGACCAGTGGTCGGGACTGCAAACCATCGTCATTATTGAAAGAATCCGCCATCTTTGGAACAAAACGACTCATGAAGTCCAATTTTATCTAACTTCTCTGCCTGCGGATGCTCAACTTCTTGGTCGTGCCATTCGTCAACATTGGACTATTGAAAACCAAGTTCATTGCACTTTAGATGTCACGTTCCATGAGGATCAATGTCGGATTCGTTCAGGTCATAGTCAAGAGTAATTTGGCCATCCTGAGACGGATGGCACTTAACGCTCTTAATCAGGAGAAAACATTGCAGCGTAGTCTTCGTCAAAAAATCAAACAGGCTTCTATGAATAATGATTATATGATGACTGTTCTCAACTCCTTTTGTCAAGCTTGATTGAGATGCTCTTACCCTGCTTAAATTATCTCATAAATTAGATAATTTAGGCACGATGAGTTAACCGATGTTTGCTAAAATTATTTTGGCGATCGGTGTCGATCGCCAAAACCAGCAACTTCTGCCAGCGTATAAAGCGGGCGGCCCTTCACCTCCTCGTAAATACGCCCTATATACTGACCCAAAATCCCAATACTCACCAACTGCACCGCACCCAAAAAGAAAACAGCCATCATCACAATTGTCAAACCCGTTAAGGCAGAACTTGGATAAAAAAGCCGCCAATACAAAATTAAAAAAGCCATTAACACAGATATAAATGCAGCAAATAACCCCATATAAATCGAAAGTCTGAGGGGAACTTTTGAAAAAGATACTAAACCATTCATCGCCAAACTTAAAGATTTTCTGAAGGTATACTTAACCTCGCCAGCAAAACGCGGATCGCGTTCAAACTTAACCGCCGTTTGTTTAAAACCAATCCAAGCCCGCAGTCCCCGAATGTAACGATTGCGTTCTGGCATGGCGTTGAGTACATCCACCACGCACCTATCCATCAAACAAAAATCTCCGGTATCTATCGGAATATCAACATCAGCAAGATGGCGCAAAATGCGATAATACATATAAGCCGGCAACCGCTTAAACCAACCTTCTTGACGGCGTTGAGTGCGTTGAGCGTAAACAACTTGATAGCCCTGCTGCCACTGTTCTACCATATCTATAATTAGCTCTGGCGGGTCTTGTAAATCGCCGTCCATGATGACTACGACTTGACCGCTAGAAAAGTTTAAACCAGCAGTTACAGCTATTTGATGACCGAAATTACGGGCCAAACTGAGGTAACAAATTCGCGCGTCTTTTTCGTGCAATTCTCGCAAAAGTTCGAGAGAGCGATCGCGACTGCCATCATTGATTAAAATTAATTCTACTGGGCCGTCCATTCGATCCATCACGGCACTAATTCGCCGATACAATTCCGCGAGATTTTCTTCTTCGTTATAGATAGGAATTACCAAGGAATACTTAGGTGTATCGTTCATTGCAGTTTCTGTTTAAAAATCGGCTTTTCAACCGTTAAATCAAAAGTTTCTTTTTACCCAAACACGCGGGCTGCTTCACAAGAGAGGTTCGGCACGTAATTTCGCTCTTTGAGCCAGACAACAGCAGCCCCCAAAATAGCCGCATACCAAAAATTATCTATTTTCTTAAATACGAAAAATAAAAGATACCATAAGAATGACACACGCCAAGCTCAAACATCTGTTATCATAGATGTTTAGTCAGACTATAAAAATTACAATCATAACCCATCGATTCAAAATTGCATGACAAATTCCAATTATCTTTGGCAAGCAAATCAAGACTTAAGCGAAGCTTGTCTGCAACATCCCTTTGTCAGAGGGATTGCTGACGGCAGCCTCCCCCAAAATAGTTTTGCATATTACGTTGCACAAGACGCATTTTTTCTGGGAGCCTTCGCTCGCGCTTATAGTATCGCTGCGGCAAAAGCACCCGACTGGGAGGGGTTTGAAATTCTCCACAATCTCGGTAGTGGCGTTTTAGAAGAACTTCGTTTGCATCAAGGATATGCAGCCAAATGGGGTGTAAACTTGCAAGAGGCAAAACCGGGAATCGCTACCCGCCGCTACACAGATTTTTTATTAGCGACAGCCTGGGGGAGTGGTGTAGGTTTGACAGTAGCCGCCATGACTCCTTGCTTGCGGTTGTATGCTTTTTTGGGACAGCAGCTAGCTAAACCTAATATACCGGAACACGCCTTTAGCGACTGGATTTCCACCTATAGCAGCTCGGATTTTGAGATTTTAGCAAAACGGCTGGAAAGTTTGGTCGATCGCTACGCAGAGGCTGGGCCAGAAGTTGAAGCAACCTATCGCTACGCTATGCTATGCGAAAGAGACTTTTTTCAGGCAGCTTGGGAAATAGAGTAAATTAAGTTTGGGCAAAAGATATGGAAAACTATCTTAAGCTACCTAAACGCAGTAAATTTAACAGCCATGTACAGCCGGAATGTAGCCAATACTGTCATAACAGCATATCCCCAACGAGGGTGACTACTCAACACTAAACCGAGTCCGATGGAGAGCGATACAATGCCGTAAGCGTAGCGATGAAGCGATTGCATAACACTGGAGTTGAGCAGTAGCGCTAAAGAGCAAAAGCCGAAATAGACGACTGTAATGCTCAGCCTTTTTCGCCCATACCACAACAAATAGCCACCGCCCAAATCAGAGCAACTTTACTAACAGCTTGCAACCACCAACAATGCAAGCAAAAATGCCCAACTATTAATGAGTATCCCTGCTAATTTTACTTGCATTCCAAAAGTCGTGAAGCCGCGCATAAGCAAAGGAAA
The DNA here is from genome assembly GCF_036705265.1 of Microcoleus sp. B4-C2. Classification (NCBI taxonomy): domain Bacteria; kingdom Bacillati; phylum Cyanobacteriota; class Cyanophyceae; order Oscillatoriales; family Microcoleaceae; genus Microcoleus; species Microcoleus sp. B4-C2. Next base: position 2,782 of record NZ_JAUBUB010000170.1, on the reverse strand, counting down.
CAGCGGATAAAAAGCCCCAGAATGCTGATGCCCATCATCTGCATAGCTGTAGCCTAAATTAGCGATTTATATGTGCCATTTACCGTCCCATCAGGAAGCATATAGCAGCGACAAAAATGAATTATTCCCGGCTTTTGGATCGCTCCAGGCGCGGAATTACTTCTAACCCTAAATCAGTATTTGTCATTGCTAAAACAGCGAAAGACTGTAGATTTAAAATTAAAGTGTAGTCCGCTGCCGAGCGATCGCCAAATATATACGTAAGTACAGCCGTACAGCTAATTTTAACGTCCGAGTTTATTGGGAATCCCTTCGCAGCCGCCGGGAATAGTCTCTCTCGACTTCGAGCCGCACCAAGCGCAGCAGTAATAGCGCTGTTCGTCCGACAGCCGCTTGACAGCGGTGAAATCAGCGCGTTCAACCACAGCGCCGGTATGTTCGCCCGTTTGATAGTTGGGAAATTCGGTACGGCTGCGGGGGGATGCAGTTTGTGCCGAGCCGTAGAATAATGCGGCGGCTCTCATGTCGGCGCGAGCGAGATTGGCGTCGTACAAGACAGCGCGCGAGAGGTTGGCTTTCACTAAATCGCACTTGCTGAGATTGGCGCGGACGAGGTTGGCTTCGCTCAAATCCGTCCACCGCAAATCGGTGCCAGCCAGGTTAGCACCCGCTAACATGACATTGAGGTCGATAACGCGGATACCGTGATCTCTATCTTCAGCGTAGCCGCCGTCGCCGTCAAGGATGGGGCGGCCTAAAAGCCGATCGCGCTTCAGCGGAGTAACCAATCTCGACTGCGACAAAAACCGCAAAATTTTAGCTTTACCTTCAGCATCTACACTGCTCATAATTGCAGCGGTGCGGCCTTCTGCGATCGCCCTTTCCTGCGGCCAGTCCTCCAAAAACCCTTGTTCGTCAAGGGCTAAGTCGGAAACCCCTTGAAAATAAGCATCGATCGTTTGCTGCTGCGTAATTCGATTTTGCTGAATAGTCAAATCTTTCGAGATCACGTACTGCCGCCAAGCCACATAAACGCCCAAAATTGCGATCAAAATTTGGCCCAAAGCGCCGATCAACTCGCCGAGAGCCCCGATTGCCTCCCAGTTGATTTGGATGTTGCGGCTTCCCGGTTCAGTATTAGTACCGCTGAGCATCAGCAAGCCAACAATCCCAGCTAAAAGCCCGAAGCAGGCGACGATCAGCGTGCGCCAAGTCGGCGGAATTACCTGCGCCCAGATTTTGCCCCAACTCGGCCACATCAGCCGCAGCGATATGCCGATCGCACCCACGGCACCAATTAAGCCCAGCCAAATGTTGTCATTGGCGAGCCCAAAAATCATCGCTGCGATCAACCCCAGCGTCAGCACTGACCCCGACTTCTCAGGAGTCGTTTGTTCCTGGTTTGGCTGCAATAAAACCTTGCGGGTTGGAGGCTGCTGCTGCGGTTTTTCCGGTTCAGTAGTAGCGACGATTATCCCTGATTCTGGTGGCACATTAGGGCTCGCACCGTTCTGACTTTCTACAGTCACGTTAGATTCAGGGCGATTGGGTTGAGAAGAGTTTGGTTCTGGTGTCATGCGTTGAGGCAAATTCTAACTGTGGCTGGTCAATAAAACGATTTTAACTAACCAAGCAGGATTCTAGATAATATTACAATATAAATCTCCACTAATTACGCTCAAAGAGGAAACATACTATGGCCCTGGTACTCCCCAATCTGCCAGAAAAACAAAGGGGTCAAGTTGTTACAACAATCGCCGTCACGAATCGCATCGATCTAGTTATGGCTGAACGGGGATTCATTGCTGCTGAGGAAGTTCGCTCTGTTACCCTCGATAACGTTGTTGTCGATACTGGAGCAACTCTGCTTTCCTTGCCAGCTCCCATTATTAGCCAACTAGGTTTAAAACAAGTAGGAGAAAGAGAGGTAGAAACATCGGCTGGCATCAAAAAAGGCCGAATTTTTGCAGGCGCTCAAATTATTGTAGAGGGGAGAGAAGGCAGATTTGATTGTTTAGAATTGCCCGAAGGCGTTTCGGCTGTTTTGTTGGGGGTGATTCCAATGGAAGAACTAGGCTTAGAACCAGATTTGAAAAATCGACGGTTGCGAGTATTGCCGATGAACAATCAGCAAACATATCTGATGGGTTAGTTGAGATGCGTTTACCGTAGCACAAACCTCTCGCCTGTGATTCCTATCATGTCCAGTCAATCGATTTTAGATTTTAGATTTTAGATTTTAGATTTTAGAATTGAAGGATTGAAGGATTGAAGTATTGAAGTATTGAAGTATTGAAGTATCGATTTTAGATTTTAGATTTTAGATTTTAAAGTTTAGAATTGAAGTATTGAAGTATTTACCTACGGATAAATTCGGGGAGGGAAGTTTATCGGCTACAGGTTTTTTATTTCTCCACGGATGAATCCGGGGGCTTGTATCCTGGATGCTTTCGGTCAATTAGCCACAATCAAAAATGTTTGTATTTAGGACTAAAATTTTGATAAAAAATTGAGTAATAAATTCCTCATTACCAAGTAATTTTCTTTGTTTTTGATATATTAGATATTATTAATGTCGGTCAAAAAATGACAAAACAACATGGTTTTTTGGTAAATACAAGTTTTTTGCCCTACATCTAGCGAGCAGAATAAGCCTTGAGCAAATACACACTAACAGTCCCAAACATCAAAACAACTAACCCTAAAACAATACTCCGGACAGTTTTTAAATAGGGATGCTTACGCAATAAAGCACAGAAGCGAAAAAACTGAGTGCTATCTG
>NZ_JAUBUB010000169.1:0-5959 GCF_036705265.1 Microcoleus sp. B4-C2 | reverse complement strand
GTGGGATGGGCGTCCCGCCCGTCCAAAACGGACGGGCGGGACGCCCATCCCACAAACTTGTGGAAGTTATTTAATTCTCATTCCTAAGAGAGTGAATTTATAGCAGGCAAGATTTATTTAATTTGCAACAGAATTTAACCTTTGTGCTGTAAAATGTAGCAGTTCTCAGTTGCCGACTATATAGTAGGGACTTACCGAGGGCATATTTTCGTGTGGGCGATCGGCTAAAATCCAGGATAAATCTTGTTCTTAGCAAAGTCTCGATTAATAAAAATAATGCAACAGTAGACCCGGAATCCAAACCCATACAAAATAAGCCATTCCCAATTCTAAAATCTAAAATCTAAAATCTAAAATGGTATGACTTTCATCTCCCTTCAATATGCGCTGTTTCTGTTAGTTTTGTTCGCGGCTTACTGGTTGGTTCCGCTGCAGTGGTGGCGACTGTTCATCATGTTGGCGGGTAGTTTGATTTTTTATGCTTCGCTGCAAATTTGGTACATTCCTTTGCTGTTAGTCGCTGCTTTGTTTAATTACTGCTTGGGGATGGCTATTGGGGAACCTCTGGATTGGCGGATTGCTAATGAATCTTGGAACCGCCGCCGTTTGTTGCTGCTGTGGATAGGCATCTGCCTGAATGTGTTGCTGCTTCTGGGCTTTAAGTATGTGCCTTTTTTATTGAGTTCGATCGGCACTTTGTTCAATTGGCCTTTAGCTATCGACGGGGCTGACTGGGTGAAAAGTCACGTCATCGCACCCCTGGGATTGAGTTTCTTTTGCTTTGAGTGCATTGCTTATTTGATTGACGTGTACCGAGGCGCGCCTGCTGCTACTTCGCTGCTGCACTTTGCTGCTTACAAGTTGTTTTTTCCAAAACTGATTTCCGGCCCGATTACTCGGTATCACAACTTGATATATCAACTGAAAACCCAACAATTTCCAACGCCCGATCGCATTTCTGAGGGACTTTGGACGATCGCCTTTGGTGCAGTAAAAAAAGGTCTTTTCGCAGATAACTTGGGAATTTATGTCGATTTAAGCTTTACCAATTTACAGCGGGCGGGTAGCGAGGATTTGTGGCTGGCGATTTTGGCTTACGGGCTGCAACTTTATCTCGATTTTAGTGGCTATGTTGACATGGCGCGCGGTACTGCTTTGCTGCTGGGTTGGTATTTGCCACCAAATTTTGATTTTCCTTATTTTAGTGCCAGCATAGCTGATTTTTGGCGACGCTGGCACATGACTTTAGGCGATTGGCTACGCAATTATTTGTATTTTCCTTTGGGCGGTTCGCGAGTCGGTTTGTGGCGCACTTGTCTGAATTTGTCTATTGTCATGTTAATTGCGGGAATTTGGCACGGGGCGGCTTGGGGATTTATTGTGTGGGGGGTTTTACACGGTTTAGCTTTGGCGGTTCACAGGCTGAGTGATGTGCTGTTTAAGCGGTTGCGGATCGAGTTTTTGTGGGAAAATCCGATCGGGATTGCGATCGGTTGGCTGTTGACTCAGGCGATGGTTTTTGGTAGTTGGATATTTTTCCGACTTCCCGATTTAAAGGATTCTGGATGGGCGATTTCGCATTTGTGGGGACACACTGCTGACGTGCAGTTTGCTGAGAAAGTTTATGTAGAAGCTTTGGGTTTAGATAGAGTGAGTTTAGCTTGGATTTTGGCTGCTTTGGCTGTGGCGATGCTGGGGAATTATGCGTTGAGTCGGGGTTTGAAATTAGAGTTAAATTGGCCGATGAAATTGGTGTTAGTGCCGCTTTGTTTGTATGCCGTTTGGGTGTTGGCTCCCGAAGGCGGTTTGCCTTATATTTATTTTGATTTTTAGGGTATTGTTTAATTCGCCTTCTCAACAGGCTTTCCGGCCTGTTCCACAAAGAGTAGATTTTCTTGTGGAACAGGCCGGAAAGCCTGTTCTTGAGAATGGTGCAAGATGTCAGTGGAAGTGATTACCCGCTACCTATTAGTGTCAACTTAAGCTTTTAGTCCGCCAGTCCTCCCGCTCACCCAACAGTCCGCCAGGGAATGAATTCCCTGTCTCATAGCTAAAGTCCTCTCAAAGAGGACTGAAGAACTCATTAGTCCTCATAGCGAGGAATTTCGCTTTGATATCATTTCCGGTTACACCGGCATGATGTTGACGGTTGACGGTTGACGGTTGACGCCGTGAACAGTCAACAGTGAACAGTCAACAGTCAACAATCATATCGAGGAGTGCACCCTACAACTGATAAGAACACCAGTCACTCCAGCTACCGACATAAAGTTTAGCATCGGGAATTCCGGCGATTTCTAAAGACAGTAAATTGACGCAAGCCGTCACCCCGGAACCGCAATAAACAATAATTTCTTCGGCTTTTTCTAATTCCGTCCACCGGTGTTTTTGTTCGGATGCCGATCGCACTTTTCCAGTTTCATCCGTCACCCCTTGCCACGGATAGTTAACCGCACCCGGAATGTGACCTGCAATGGGGTCGATCGGCTCCCGCAAACCTTCATATCTCTCGCTTTCTCGCGAATCAACCAAAACCTTTCCCGGCACGTCTTTACGCTCTTTTACCGCCTCAATATCTACCGCCAAATCCTGCTGCAAATGAGCAACAAATTTACCCTCGCGGGGTTCTGGCAAAATATTTGTTACCGGATATCCCGCCGCTTTCCAGCCGCTGAAACCGCCGTCTAACAAAGCGACTTTGCTGTGTCCCATATATCGCAGCAGCCACCACAAACGAGAGGCAAAAGCCAGCCGCGAATCGTCATAGGCGACGACTAAAGTTTCTGGTGAATTAATGCCGATCGCGCTCAATTTATCAGCTAATTCTTCAATGTTTGGCAGCGGATGTCTACCGCCGTGTTTGCCCACAGCACTCGCGAGATCGCGGTTTAAATCTAAATAGAAAGCTCCGGGAATGTGACTTTCTTGATATTGTTTTTGTCCCAATTCATGGTCGGCAAGGGAAAAACGACAGTCAATGATTACAACTTGCGGATTGTCGGTATTGGTGGCTAACCATTCAGGAGAAACGATTAAAGTGTTGTCAGTCATAAGTATTCAAATCTATGTTTTAACATTTATCGGGAAGGAGCTTTTTTATCGGGTTCTGCTTTATCGGTACGAGATTTTTTAGAAGTTTGTTTCTCCGAAGCTCTTTTTTCAGAATTAGATTTTTTAGGAGTTGCTTTTTCCGAAGGTGATTTTTCGGCTGGTGCGGGAGTTGGAGTTGGCTGAGGGGGAGTTACTGCTGCTTCTTGAGCGTAAAGCAGATATTTCTGATACTCGATTACTTTTGCTTGAGCTAGTTGATGGTTGGGGCTAGAAACTGGTACTCTTCTCATTAATGAGACGGCTTCTTGCCAACGATCGATAACTGTACTCCAATCTTCCTTGGTTTTTGCCGATCGCCCCAATTCTGCTGCTTTGAGTGCACTGTTAACGGCTTCTCGAAAAGTATCTGGTGCAGCATCCGGTGCAGTTGCTAAATCTGCTGTTTCATCGGGATTATTCCCCGCAGTTGCTGCTGGCTGGTTCAAAATTTTACCGACAAACGCCACCACGGCGATCGCCAACATACCCGTCACCAGCCCAACTACAATGAAAGTCGATCGCAGTCGGTTCTCAAATGCAGCAAGTTCCGACGGTTTTTCCTCCTCAATATTGTTCTCCATCTCTGTGCGATCGTCCATATTAACAACAGCAGTATTTGGCACAGATTCTCCTGCAAAGCTCTGTGGTTCAAAAGTGCTGTTGTCCAAACTAAACTCGTGACTCCAAGCAGCAGCAATCTGACCGCTTTGTCGGCCCTCAACCTTCACTTTGCGAATCGAATCCGGCTGCAAATTCGTCAGCTCGGTGCGAACAAAATCAACTAATGTATTTTCTATGGGTACCTGCTCGGCCTCAAGAATTACATCCAAACAGTCGCCGTCGAGATTAGCGGAGGCTGTGATGCCTTCAGATTGCAACTGGCTGTTGAGCCAAGATGCGATCGCAGTGGCAATATCTCCCTGCTTGGCAAGTTCCTGAAAATTAAGCTCTGTCATAGCTGGACACCTGATAATGCAGAAGGAATGAAAAATTCATAAATAGTTTTTTTAAGTTAAAAACACCCTAACTGAAATTCAATGAATAGTATAATATATCGCGGCAAATCCCAGCCCAAAGATGCAAATTCTCACTCTCCCTCCCCCTGGCATCCCTTGGGGAATGACTTGCATTGCTTGGCTTTAAGCCGAACTCAGGTTTGTAGTGAGGAATGCAAGTCGTCTTGCTCAGCCGCCAAATACTGCTGCTGCAACCAGGTTTTTGATACCGGGCGGGCCAGTCCAGATATTGCCAGCGTCGCCCCTACAACCAGCATCCGGCTGGAAAAATGCTCGATCGCGCGGATGCGAGATGGGAAATTTTAGATGAAAAATTTGTGCGATCGCAGTGCCATCGGCGGACAGCGAGTGATATCATCAGTTAGTCAATATTCAAGTTTTTATAGCAAATAACTCGATCGCACAATGGTAGCAATAGCAATTTTAGCTGCTGGACGCGGCACGCGCATGAAATCTGACTTGCCTAAAGTTCTACACGAATTAGGCGGTCGATCGCTAGTTGAGAGAGTCCTGCAAAGTTGTCAAGAAATTCAAATTACCAGGCGACTTGTCATCGTCGGTTATCGAGGTGAACTCGTTAAAGAATCCCTGATTCGAGGTCAAGAAATATCAGGAAAAAATCCTCAATCTCCTCCCCTAGAATTTGTCGAACAAACCGAACAATTGGGAACCGGTCATGCCATCCAACAATTGCTGCCTCACTTAGAGGGATTTCAAGGAGACTTGCTGGTCTTAAATGGGGATGTACCTTTGCTGAGGGCAGAAACTATCAAACAATTGATGGCCATTCACAAACAGCACAAAAACTCTGCTACTTTATTGACAGCTAATTTACCGAATCCCCAAGGGTACGGACGAGTATTTACCGACAGTCAAAACTTAGTCCAGCAAATTGTCGAACACCGCGACTGCACACAAGCTCAAAAGCAAAATCACCGAATTAATGCAGGTGTTTACTGCTTTCACTGGCCGGATTTAGAGAAAATTTTGCCAGAATTGAAGGCAGATAATGACCAAAAAGAATATTACCTAACTGATACGGTAAATTTCCTCAGTCCGGTGATGGCGGTGGATGTGGAAGATTATCAAGAAATATTGGGAATTAACGATCGCAAACATTTAGCCACAGCTTGCGATATTTTGCAAACGCGGATAAAGGACAAATGGATGACGGCGGGAGTGACGCTGCTAGATCCCAACAGCATTACGATCGACGATACAGTAGAGTTGCAGCCGGATGTCGTAATTGAACCGCAAACTCACTTGCGAGGAAATACTTCGATCGCCTCCGGGAGTCGCATCGGCCCCGGCAGTTTGATCGAAAACAGTCAGATTGGGGAAAATGTGACTGTGCTTTATTCAGTGGTTTCTGACAGTATGGTTGCTGAAAATTCGCGAATTGGCCCTTACGCACATTTGCGGGGACACGCAGAAATTGGGGCTAACTGTCGCGTCGGCAATTTTGTAGAATTGAAAAATACTCAAATAGGCGATCGAACTAATGTCGCTCACTTGTCTTATTTAGGCGACGCGACTTTGGGAGAAAAAGTCAACATCGGTGCGGGGACAATTACGGCGAATTATGACGGAAAAAACAAGCACAAAACTCAAATAGGCGATCGGAGTAAAACGGGTTCTAATAGCGTGCTGGTTGCACCGATAACTTTGGGAGAAGATGTTACTGTAGCGGCGGGTTCCGTGGTGACAGAAGATGTGCCGAATGATTGTTTAGTAATTGCCCGTTCCCGCCAAGTTGTCAAACCAGGTTGGAAGTTGAAGGAATGAGAATTAAATAACTTCCACTCTTGAAAGTGGGATGGGCGTCCCGCCCGTCCAAAAAGGACGGGCGGGAC
>NZ_JAUBUB010000168.1:0-6494 GCF_036705265.1 Microcoleus sp. B4-C2 | reverse complement strand
TTAAATCTGGCGCGTGCTCGTCAGCAAATAGCCTAGCCCCACTGGTTTACTCTTTTGACAATTAATCCACCCTGCCTTCTTAAGGGGGGCTAGGGGGGATCTAGGCTTAATAGTCAAACAGCAGTCTCTGAAAGGGTTTGACGTTAAGTTGACACTAATGGGCTCTTGGAGTGTCCCTACGGGTATCTATTATTTCTAGCCGTTAATCACAGAACCGCCGTTGGGATGCAAAATTTGACCAGTCATGTAAGACGAATCTTTTGAAGCTAAAAACACATAACTGGGGGCAACTTCATCGGGTTGACCGGCGCGTCCCAAAGCCGTGTCTGCACCAAATTTCTCCACTTTTTCTTCAGGGAAAGTTGCAGGAATTAGAGGCGTCCAAATCGGGCCGGGGGCGACTCCGTTGACGCGAATTCCTTTCTCAGCTAAACTTTGAGACAAAGAGCGAGTAAAGGCAACAATTGCTCCTTTTGTGGAGGAGTAATCTAACAATTGTTGGTTGCCTTTGTAGGCGGTGACAGAGGTAGTGTTGATAATTGCACTTCCTTCTTTGAGGTGTTTGAGAGCGGCTTTTGTGAGGTAAAACATTGAGAAAATGTTGGTGCGGAAGGTGCGCTCTAATTGTTCGGCGGTGATGTTTTCGATGCTTTCTTGGGGATGCTGTTCGGCGGCGTTGTTGACTAAGATGTCGAGATGGCCGAATTCTTTAACTGTTTGTTCTACAAGGTTTTGACACACGCTTTCATCGCCGATGTCGCCGGCGATCGCCATACAGCGCCGGCCTTGTTGTTCGATCGCCTCTTTGGTCTTTTTAGCATCATCATCTTCGTTGAGATAGCTGATGACCACGTTAGCGCCTTCTTTGGCAAAGGCGATCGCCACCGCACGCCCGATACCGCTGTCTCCTCCAGTAATTAAGGCTACTTTGTCGCGCAATTTGTCGCTACCGCGATAGCCCTCCGCGAAGGATTGAGGTTGCGGAGTCATTTGCGATTCAATACCGGGTTGTTGTTCTTGATGTTGAGCCGGATTAATCTTCTGTTCGGTTGGCATAAAAAATTCCTCTAAGTTCTACCTTCATAGATAAAGGTTTTCTGGAGGTAGGACATCGTTCTTTTTGCCGATCGCCCTCTACGACTAAAGACAGTAATTAAAGAGATAAATAAACCCGTCAGCCGAGCCCATGATTGTGGCGGGCTGGTTTATATAAATTGTGAGTTTTCCTCAAAGATTGTCGGTAAAACGCGCCCCTACGAGCATCGGGATATATTTGTTGTAGAGGCGGGTTTCACGAACAATATTTCCGGTAATTAAAGAAATCGATAAACCCGCCCCGCGAGCCTCTAATTATTGTCAAAACAGCAAAAAGCACGTCAAAACATCATTTGACGTGCTTTTTAAAGAAGCTAGTTGCTAATTGCTGAGTCTCGAACTAGAAACCTAACTTAAGATTAAAACAGCAAATTCGTAGGCTCAGGAGCACCGACGAACAATGATTCATCACGCTGAGCTGCTAAAAACGGTAGGATCGCAGCCTGTGCCCCCTTTTCCAACTTCTTGCCAATAATATTAGCCGCACCAGCATTCTCAAGTACGATCGAGTTGTCAAAGCTGACTTGTGGAGCGACTGAGCCACTGACGTTAGTCAGACTATCTGGAGTATCAATCACACCCGTGTCGCCAGTCAGCGGATCGATGCTCCGAATAGCTATTCCTTGTTCCGTCGGTACTGGCGCCGGCACGATCGGCGTTACAAAAGTATTTGGTCCCGGCACAGAGAACGTAACAGGGTTAGGCCCGGTCGGAATCGGGAACTGGTTGGGAACATTCGGATCGTTGAAAACTTCCAATACCGAGTAGTTGCCCGGAGCTAAATTGGTGAACAGGGCAGTACCAGTCGCATCACTCCTTACCAGAGGCTCGGTAGCAGCATCGTAGCGGCCGTTCCGGTTCAAATCCAAAGTGAATGGGATGCCCTCCAAAGGAGGCTCACCCTGATCTTGCACGCCGTTGCGGTTGTCGTCCCGGAATTTGGGAACTATCAAGTTAAAGAACTGGCCGTTGCCCACCAAAGCACAAGTAAAGGTTTGGTTTGCGCCCAGAACGATGTCTAGTGGTTGAGTAGTTTGGAAAGAATTGGAAGGCACCACTTCCCGGACTCGGTAAATACCGGGGGTCAAATTGCCAAACTCCCAGCGACCGAACTGATCGCTGACGGTACTTGCTTCTCCGTCATCAAGGGCGTCGTTACCGTTGGTGTCGAGGAAGATTGTGACTCCTGCGATCGGCGTTTCAAAGCCGTCTCGGTAGCCGTTGCCGTTCAAGTCTTGGAATTTGCACCCAGTGATGCGGCTGTTGGGGGTGTTGCCAAAGACAACGTTGGCATCTTGAGTGCTGAGGTTGAACTGCACCCGATCCGGAGTAGTTGGACTAAAACCAGCTTGCGGCACTTCCCGAACCACATAATTGCCCGGTTCCAGGTTGGTGAAAGCACCGCGCCCGTTGGCATCAGTTACTAGCGACTGTTCCCCTGTGTCGAGGGCGCCGTTGTCGTTGGCGTCAAGGTACACCGTGATGCCGGGAATGCCCACTTCCTGTAGAGTGTTGGCCGGTTCGTAACGACCATTAGCGTTCTGATCGTTGTATTTGAAGACCGTGATGTTAGGGCGCGTATTCCCGACAGCACCGCTACCTGGATTTACCAAAATCGGGGTGAAGAAGACTGCGGGTTCGGGGTTGACCGGCGGGAAGGGGGGCGGGAAGTTCGCCGCAACGATCCGCTGGCCGCCTGGAACACTATCATCTGCGACTATGAAAGGCAGTGTTCCCTGCTGCCGCGATAGGGCGCCTGGGGCTGTAACTTCTACCGGGTTCTGGGTAGTGTTAATTGGCGGCTGGTTGGGTATGAATGTTTCAAAGGTTTCCAATACCGAGTAACTGCCAGCTTTCAAATCTCTGAAGGTAGCCCTACCATCAGGGCCAGTGAACACCTGCGGTTCGCCCGCGTCTGTCCTGCCGTTCCGGTTCAAATCGAGGATGAACGGGATGCCTGAGAGGGGAACTTCGCCTCCATCTTGTATGCCGTTGGCATTGTCGTCCCGGAATTTGAAGATCGGGATTTCGTACAGGGGAGTGTTGCCTACTTGAGCGCAGGCCCAGATTTCGCCAGGGCCGAGGTTCACGTCAAGCAGGGGGGTGCTACCGGGGGGGGTGCTTTGGGGAAAATCTCTTTCTAACGGTTCAGTTCCCGGCCCGTTGGCGCGCTCTTCCCGAATCCGGTACTGCCCAGCCGGCAAATCAGTGAATCGGAACTCGCCGTTTCTATCGGTTAAGGTAGTGCGTTCCCCTGCATCTAGCTGACCGTTGTTGTTGGCATCGATATAGATTCTGACGTTTTCCATCGGGGGTTCACTCCCGTCTCGAAAGCCGTCGTTGTCTACGTCGAGGAATTTGCAGCCAATAATCTGACCGCCATCGATGGGAGCATTGCCGAACAACACTGTGGCATTAGTTCCCGCGAGGGTGACGACGACTGGGTTGGGAGTTGTCGGGGTGAATCTGGGTGGCGAGATTTCCCGGACTGTATAGGTGCCTGGAAGCAAGCCTGGAAATACGAAGTTTCCGCTGGCGTTTGTCAGCGTCGAGGGTTCACCTGGATCGACAGTGGTGTTGTTATTGGTGTCAATAAAGATTTGGACATCGCGCAGTCCCGGTTCGCCCGGTTCTCGAACGCCGTTGCCGTTGAGGTCATTGAACTTGGTACCCTGGATACCCGCAGGAGCGTTGCCAAAATTGATGGTTGGCGGTAGCACTATTTGGGGTAATACAGGAAGTACCTGACTAGCTATTCTTTCTTCTGCCATGATTTTCTTTTCCTTCACACCTAAATCTACGTAAGCTACAGGCTACTGTATCACTTTGTCAATCAGCAGTTAGCTGCTGCTAGCGACTGACGATCGCTACTCAATCATACATACGTCTACGTTGCTCGAAGGTTCCTCATCTAACATCAGGCTTACTCCAGCTTTGTCGCACGAGATTATATCAGGTTTTGAATAGCTGTGGCAATTTGAGCGCAATATCTTCAAGATTTGCGCCCTGAGTTCTTCTGCCCGTGGACACTTGCTGTTTAGAGCTGGAACAACGTTAAGATTCACTGAACCTCGGTGAATTGAGCGACCATGCCACGAGGGCGATCGCACTTGGGGAATTGTCTGATAATTCCTAAAAACAGGTATGATACTGTCTCTGAATCTTGCTCCTCATATACAAGCCAGCTTTGGGCTTCCCGGAACTCTGGCTATGCGTTGGAGGTTGCCAACAATAGGGTATCACGCGATCGCCCTTTAACCTCTTCCTAATTTTTATCTGCGGTTTGGGATGTGGGGCGATCGACTTTTGTGTCACCCTACATAACCGAGAAATCTCTCGCGCCCATCTGCACAAACGAGTGAGCGATCGCCCCATTAATTAATTCATTTCTATTGACAAATTCACCGATTTGTGCATTATGATTCAAACCTAAATTCTGTTGCCCAAAGTTAGGAATATTGCCTAAATTTGCAAAAAATCCATCACTCAAAAATTTACTAATTCGATCGCTATCATGACCCTGGCTCAAAAGCAAGCTATCGGCCCTCATATTACCTGCAGGTTCGGGTCCGGTATAGCTGTTGGCATCCGTCAGCGGGTCGCCCTTCCAGGATTTAGCCGCCCTACCCTCAGCCTCTCCCGTTACCAAATCGATGCTGCTGGCCGCAATCTCTGCCGAGACAACAACCACAGCAGGCGGAGTCGTTTGAATAAAACCGGGGGGCGGAACTTCCCTGACAACATAACTACCTACCGGAACATTGCGGAAACTGTAATTGCCCTGAAGGTCGCTTAAGGTACTCGCTTCACCCGGATCTAAACTGCTGTTGTTGTTGAGGTCGATGTAAATTTGAGTATTGGCGATCGGCGGTTCCCCAGGATCTAGGCGGCCGTTGGCGTTAAAATCGTTGAATTTCACACCGCTGATCGTGCCAGTCACCAACACGTTACCAAAGCTGAGATTAGTGGCATTTGTGCCGTTACCCACGGTAATCGGAGTCGGATTTGGCGTGGTTTGTTGAAAACCGGGCTGCGGGACTTCCCTCACGACATAGGTTCCTGGAGGCAAATTGATAAAAGAGAAATTACCTTCGGGATTGGTTAAAGTCGAAGGTTCGCCCGGATCTAAACTGCCGTTGTTGTTGAAATCAAGGTAAATCGGCCAGTTGGCAACTCTCGGTTCCGTCGGTTCGTTGATACCGTTAGCGTTGAGGTCGTTGAACTTGAAGCCGCTGATGCTGCCGGTTGGAAAATTGTTGCCGAAATTAACGCCGACAGCGTTGGTATTGCCCGTGATGTCGATCGGGCCTGGATTTGGCGTAGTCTGTACCCATCCTGGTTGCTGGATTTCCCTGACCAAATATCTGCCGGGAGAAACATTGGCAAAAGTGTAGTTCCCTTGCGGGTTGGTGATGGTGTTGGGTTCGCCCGGATCAAAGCTGCCGTTGCCGTTGAGGTCGAGGTAAATTTGCCAGTTGGTCAGAGGCGGGTCTGTCGCATCTCGGACGCTGTTGGCATTGAGGTCGTTGAACTTGACACCGCTGATGCTGCCGACAAAAAAGACATTGCCAAAATTGATGTTGTTGACAGTGGCGTTGGAAGTAACGTTAACCGGGCCGGGGTCAGGCGTGGTTTGAAGAAAACCCGGTTGCTGGACTTCTCTCACCAAATATGTATCTGCGGGAATATTGACAAAAGCGTAATTGCCTTCAACGTTTGTAAAGGTAAAAGGTTCGTCGCCGTCTAGCCTGTTGTTGCGGTTGAGGTCGAGGTAAATTTGCCAGTTAGCTAGCCCTTGTTCCCCAGGATCTCGGCTGCTGTTGTTGTTGATGTCGTTGAATTTTGTGCCTGCGATCGTCCCTGCGTTGAAGTTGTTGCCAAAATTGATATTGCCAGCGTTTGTGCCACTGGTAATTGTGATGGGTGCGGGATTTGGGGTAGTTTGGCGAAAGTTCGGCTGCTGGACTTCCCTAACTTGGTAAGTGCCCGGTGGCAGGTTGGCGAAGATGTAGTTGCCTTGCGGGTTTGTGAGGGTGGAAGGTTCGTTAAACTCAAGCTGGCCGTTGTTGTTGAGGTCGAGGTAGATTTGCCAGTTGGGAATGGGGACTTCTCCGGGATCTGGGAGGCCGTTGGCGTTAAAATCGTTGTATTTAGTGCCGCTGATGCTGCCGACTTGGAAGTTCCCGATGTTGACGTTGCCGATGTCTATTTGGCTGGCGGTTCTGAATTCGGACATGGTGTTGCTGGGGCCCAATGAACGCGGTTCAATGTTTTCTGTAGGGCAATCTAGCAGTTTTTTTGCCAATTGCAGCTATTTCAGGGGTTGACACTCCCCTGGCTAAAGCCGAGGGGATTCTTGATTCGCAGAATCAACTTGCCGATGCAGAATTACTTCAACA
>NZ_JAUBUB010000167.1:0-6973 GCF_036705265.1 Microcoleus sp. B4-C2 | reverse complement strand
TTAAATCTGGCGCGTGCTCGTCAGCAAATAGCCTAGCCCCACTGGTTTACTCTTTTGACAATTAATCCACCCTGCTTTTTAAGGGGGATTTAGGGGGATCGAGAGGAGCTGGGGGAGAGGTTAAAGGCAAAATCTCGCACAACGCCCGATAAATTTCACAATCCTGGGAATAGAGACGATAAGCCTTCAGCATCGCCTCAGCCGCTTTCTGATATTCCCCCGTATGGAACAAGCACCGCCCATAGGAATACCAACCCCTAGGATGATTCGGGTGTTCCTCAGTAAACCCTTCCAACACCGCAACCCCGTTAGCCGACTCCCCTCGGAAAAGGTGATAATATGCCAGCAACTCGCGGGCATCCGCCGCATCAGGAGCCTGTTGCAGCACAGAACTAATTATCTGTTTAGTCTGTTTGCCTTCCTCACCCGATACCAATCTCATCCGGCAACGAGTATCCGCCTGTCGTTTGAGTACGCGGAAATCACCGGGAGCAAGCTCTAGCACTTTGCTCAACCGCCGCTGCGCTTGGCGCACATTACCCACCGCCTGACTCGCGTCGTAGCTGTCAATCAGCGCTACAACATCATCTGGCTGAAGGGACAAAACCGTATCAAAGGCTCGCAAAGCTGCAACCGCATCCCCTCTCCCCCTTTGCACCTGCCCCAAGGCCAGCCAGTGAGCCGCATTATCTGGTTCAAGGGTTGCCGCCGACTCAAAAGCGAGTATCGCGGCTTGAGTGTCATTTCTACAGAGTGCGATCGATCCGCTGATATGCTGTCGAGTCGCCTCATTGCGTGCATTGGCCAAGGCACTTTCATAAACCGCTACTGCCTCAGCCTTTTGTCCCATAAGCTGCAAGAGTTTCCCCAATTGCAAGCGCACGCCAATCAATGGTTGCTGCCGATCGATTACTTGGCGATACTCCTCAACCGCCTGCTCAATACGACCCATTGCATACAGCAGATTCGCCAATTCCAACCGTTTCTTCCATCCCGAAGGATACTGCTGCACGTACTCACTTAATGTTTTCAGCTTCTGGTCAATTCGGGCTGGCTTTTCGTCTAAAATCAGGTAAGCATTCAACTCCACCCCAGAGGACTGAGTGAGGGATACCACCCGGAGTGCAGTGTTTCTAGACATATTGCTGTTACCTGATAATTAATTGTCTCGCCAATGTTCTGAGGGATGGGGGCGATCGAGTCGGATGCGATCGTTTCATCGGATTGTAGGGGCAATCCCCCCGCGTCAAGCGAAGCTATCCCGTAGGGAATCGCCCCACCATCTTGAGGCGGTAGGCACTGGGGCACTACCCCTACAGCAAAATCATCCCCGATCGAGGCAACGTCCCCCTTTTTAGAGGACTCCGAGGAATCTGACAAACCATCATCCAACCCTGACAAATACTTGCTCAAACGCTTTTGCAGAATCTCTCGTGCCTGTTGAATGCGCTTGTAAACGTTATTGAGCGAGAGAGCAAGTTGTTGGGCAATATCTTGATAGGCAATCTGGTGGCAGTAACGCAGGATAAACGGATTGCGTAATCGAGAAGGAAGAGTATCAATAGCGCGGCGAATGTACTGTCCCAACTCATGATGTAGAAGTGCTTCTTCAGGAGAGTTCAAACCAGAAATAACTGCTGAATTTCCTGTAGCAGCTACTTCTTCAATATCCTCCATCTGCATTGCTTTCCGGCCACGTTCTCGGTGTATATCTATACATAGATTATGGGTTAAGCGGGTGATCCAAGCTCGGAGGTTGGTGATTTTTTCGGCATAGTCTGGCAATTTATCCCAAGCTTTGAGCATGGCGCGACTGAGCACCTCTTCGGCATCAGTAGGATTCCCTCCCATCCACCTGAGACAGCAACGGTAAAGATAATCTCGGTTCTGCTGCCATAGCTGCCAAAATGCTTTCTCTATATCTTCTGGACAATACCGAATGTCTGTTGCAATAACGGATTGAGAATTTGACATGATTTTAAAGGTGGTGAAAGATAGATGTGAAGGAACATTCCTCTGTTGCTTTTTTCGTTGCAGCCGAATCCCGCCAACATCTAGCTCAGTGTGGTCTGAGTATTTATCCGGCTAAAGATTGGATTCAGTGTCGTTAGCCAATATTCAAGGTTTATTGTTGTCAGGGTGATTCATGAATCACCCCGACTCAGCAAAATCAAGCAAAAGGAACCGAGAACAAGACACCGCCCTCGGTATAAGGCGCTTGCAAAGGGCTAACAGGAATACCCGGGAAGTTGCGATCGCTCATTTCGCTATAGTTCCCCACTGCAGAAATCGCATTCAAAGCAAAATTATTCGACAAACCCAGACTTTCACCCACATTTCCTTCCACTCCCAAAAAGCGGCGGACAACTGGATCTGAGCTATTGATTTCCTGGCGCACATTTTCAGAAGTTAAACCCAGTTCTAACGCTTCATAAAGAGAATAAGTAACTCCAGAAACCACATCCTTCCACTGGGATTGATTCTCGTCCACCACCATTGCTAAAGGCTCCTCTCCCAGAACTTCTGGAAATGGCTGATGCTGGTCTCGCTGCTCTGGGGGTAAGGTGAGAAGACGAGAGATAATCAGACCTCCATCGCCGGTGAGCGCATCCAATTCGCCCTTGATATAACTATCAAATAGGGTCTGGAAGCTATCTAAGGCTACGATTTCCGCATTAATACCCGAAGCACTCAGTTTTTCTCGCAGAGTTGCCTCAGAAGTGGTATTTGCACTCACGCCAATTCGGCGACCTGCAAGCTGTTCAAAAGAGGTAATTCCGCTGGCGGTTGGTGTTACTACAAATTGAGCATCGTAAGTATTAATGGGGGCAAAATCTACCCCCAGCAAAGCATCCCGCTTGAGGTTGTGGGTGGCATTGCGGCTAGTTACATCAACGATGCCATTGGCGACATCGCTGAAGCGCTGAGCCCCCGTTTTCTGAATCACGAATTCCACTGCGTTGGGGTCGCCAAATAGGGAAGCTGCTAGTCCCCGACCCAAATCCACATCAAATCCGCTTAAGTTGCCGTTGGGGTCAGCAAAACCGAGTCCAGGGGCATCATTTCTCACCCCAACGCGCACGAAACCCCGGTCTAAAACTTCCTGTAAAACGTTGCGGTTGTCGTTATTTACCAAGGGCACGCTTAATTCGTCAGTCCCGGAAAATGGTGGATAATAAAGCAGTCCCCCAGGCTCGACAAACATTAGTTCATTGAGCTGGCGCGGCAGCACTTCGGGATTGAAATTGCGATTGTAAATCTCTTCGTAATTACCAATTTGTTGGATAACTTTCAACGCAAAATCATTTTTGAGTCCCAGAGATTCTCCTAAATTTCCTTCCACGCCTAAGAAGCGCTTACTGGCGGAATTTCCATCAAGAAATTCATTCACATTCTGGGAGTTAATGCCGAAAAATTCGGCTTGGATGGGAACGTTGACCACCCAGCGCACCACATCAGCCCATTCAGACTGATTTTCCGGCACGATGAGTCCTAACGGCTCTTTGGAAATGTTATCCTCAAGGATAACTTGATTTCCCGGATTGGATAAGGTGGGAATGCGATTGCTCAGCACCCCGCGATTAATGGAAACTGCACCGATTTGTCCCGCATCGTAAGCGCCAAACAGAGCATCTTGAGAGGGAAAAGTTTGGATGTTGAGGGCGATTCCGGCACGTTTGGCGGCATCTATTAAATTTTGCCCAGAGCGCGTTCCTGCTAATACGCCGATGGTTGTTCCTGATAACTGCTCAACAGAACTAATTCCACTATTACCACGCACCAATACCGCTTGAGTGTCGAATAAAACGGTAGGCGAATAATCTACTCCTAAACTGGCATCGCGGAGCACAGATTGAGTGGGCAAAGTGGCGGCGATATCCACTGCGCCACTGGCAACACTATTAAAGTCTTCACCCGCCTTGACGACTGCGAATTCTACTGCATTCGGGTTCCCAAACAAAGCAGTGGCAATGGCGCGACTAAAATCAATGCCAATCCCACTAAATGAACCGTCGGCTTCCCGGTTGCTAAATCCCAGTGCATCCTCGTTAACTGCAACCCGCACAAACCCGCGCTTTAAGATTTCTTGAAGTTGAGATCCTGTGGGTGTGGTACTGGCAACGGGCGATCGACCTTCAGCCGCTCCAAACCGCGCATAATGTTCAAATCCGCTTGAGAAACTACCGTTGGCCACTGCTGCTGCTACCTGGGGGTTAGCATCTAGATAAAATTGCTCGTTGAAGGAAATTTGTGGGTTTCTTTTTTCAATAAAACCAAACTTTACCCAATGCTCGAAGCCGTTGGGAATAATGCCTGAAGCTACGGCTTGTGCCACGTCGGGATTTTCTTGCAGGTAGGTAGTTTCGTTGTAGTTAATGATGGTCATAATCCTGGTAATTAGATAATTTGTGTGTTCAATTAACAGGGGTTCCGATCAATTCTTATTTCTGCTCCAACCGCAGCCTATTTCGGCACGTTGCTATTGTTGGATGGTTTTGTTAAGCGGTGAATTATGCTATTGCTGTTGTGTTAACCGAGCGATCGCTTTGACTTGGAAAACAGCTAAGTGCACCCACTTTCCTCCATATCTTTCAGCACCTTTCAAAAAGAGCGTTGCATATTTGCGGGATGGTTTGGAATTTTATCAAAGCTGAAAACCCTTATTTGGCCGGCGGGATCTTCGATCGACCCTACAAAATTCATCCCAAAATGATGCAATGCTTTTTCTTGAGGCTGTATCCTTTCCATATCTCTATCATCGCTCCCCTCCCCTGCCCCTGTCAGTCGGAAAAGTCGGATCGTAAAGTCGGAAAAGTCGGACGCCCTGGTTTTACTATCTATCTTTAGATGGAGCAGATCGACAGCATGACTGGCACTGTTATCTGTCTTTTGGTAGATGCTATTAATAGTATGTTGGGAATATAGGCATAAAGCAAGTCGGAAAAGTCGGATCATAAAGTCGGAAAAGTCGGATCTTTGCCTAATGGGCATATTTCTGAGTGAGGGCTACACTATCACGCGCTAAAATACATCAGTGATAATACTGAAAATTAATGGAATTGTCGGCGCTAATCGGCGGATGTTTTTATCTGACCATATAAAAACTAATCAAGGCTTGTCTTTTGGATAAATACAAGCCTTGGTAGTGAGTTATACGCTTCTCCGCTAGGTAGCGAACTCAGATTTATGAAAAATGAACCCGTTTTTCAGATTTGTTAAGAGCTTTATATATGTCAAAGAGTCGATGTCGTAGGCGTTGACGGGGTGACAAGCAACTTAAAAGCCTTGTGCTGACAAGGGTTTAAGCCGATCGCCCTCACAAAGAATTAGGCGGGCGCGATCGGCTTTTTCGGGTTTCGACAAGGTGGAATCAGGATCGGGGGCGATCGTCCAGGAGCGTAAGTGTCAATAAGTCTGTCATAATCACTATTAGGAATTTCTCCACCGACTTAGTACGGTGTATAACTCAAAATTAGGGTGCAAAACTGAAAAACCTTACCCGATGAGATTGATTTGTACATGACTTTTGAACAAGCTCTAGAATTTCTCGAATCCGCCTTAGAGTCCAAAACCAGTAAACCGTTAAATTTTCTTGAGCAGGAAATCTTAAAAGCTGCTTGGAAAAACGCAACTTATAGTGCTGTTGCTGACAGCTTGTACCTCAGCATAGGACATATCAAAGATTTAGCAGCCATCCTGTGGCAGCGCCTTTCAGACGTAATGGGACAAAAAGTTACGAAGAATAACTTTCGCTCGGTGCTAGAGAAGCAAAACACCACAAGTGAGCTCGCCGATGCCAAAGGCGAAGGCAAACTTATGGCGATGGCTGCGGCTGAAACAAGTGACATCAATCAATTAGAAACTCCCAAAGGTAACATCTTAATTGTTGATGACCTCCCAGAGAATCTGCGTTTTCTAACAGAAATTCTCACTAAAAATGGGTATAAAGTTCGCTGCGTAACCAATGGTGCGATGGCCTTGAGAACAGTTCGCAATCATCCCCCCGATGCTATATTGCTGGATATAAAAATGCCAGATATAGACGGCTATCAAGTCTGCGAAGCCCTCAAATCCGATGAAAAAACCTCAGAAATTCCGATTATTTTCTTAAGCGCACTTGACCAAGTATTTGATAAAGTCAAAGCTTTTAAGGTAGGGGGAGTTGACTATATCTCTAAACCTTTTGAGCCGGAAGAAGTGCTAGTTCGCCTCGAAACTCAGGTAACTATCCAGCACCAAAAACGCCAGCTTAAAGAAGCAATCGAGCGACACCAGCAAACCGCAGAAATTGCCTACCAATCTCGCAGCCTGCTGGCAAATTTGCTAAATTCATCTCTGGATGGAATAGCCGCAGTGCAGGCGGTGAGGGGAGATATCGCTGGAGAAATTGAAGATTTTCGCTGCTTGGTAGTTAACCCTGTCTTTGCCAGACTCTTAGGGAAAAAACGAACAGAACTCGCGGGGGAACCCGTGCTGAAAAAACTGTTTAATCAATTGAGTCCCGGAGTCTTTGATTTATTAGTAGAAGTTGTTGAGACTGGAGAATCGCTTGAAGGAGAGGTTCATCTAGAAAGTGATTACCTGGGCAAATGCTATTATTTCACTGCTGTTAAATTGGGAGACGGTTGCTCAATTACCATCCGCGACCTTACAGACTTAAAACTGTCGGCATTAAAGTCAATGATGGAACAGAACCAACCCCGTGCTATCAAATAGGATAAATGGGGCTTACGCAATCTTACCCAGAAACCAGGTTTATGAAGTACATTAGGGACACGGCACCATGCCCACTCGTGTCAACTTAACATACAACCAATAGTCCGGCAGGGAATTCATTCCCTGCCTCAAAGTGAAAGTCCTCGCTATGAGGACTGAGAAGAAAAATTTTAAACTCATAGGACTTACGCATTGACAGAATAACAAAATAGTGAATTGATAAATAAGGGTCGTCTAGTAATGGGTATGGGAGAAT
>NZ_JAUBUB010000166.1:0-7125 GCF_036705265.1 Microcoleus sp. B4-C2 | reverse complement strand
TTTAGAGACATAAGATAGGCTGCACACTGAAATTATATTTTGACTATTATAGGATCAATCATTCTGTGGCGTTCTCTAAATACAATATCATCCGCCCACTGTAAGAGTTCCTCAGTAGTCATAGATTGAGTTAGGGTTGAAGTCGGGCTTAAGGTTATCTTAATTTATCATACTTTTCCGTACCTTGACAACGCAATCATACCTTATCACCTATAAAATAAAAAAAATCCTGACTTTATCGTACTTTTTAGACTTGTAATATTTCCGTCTGATAAACTAAGCTAAATTAAGCAATCCCTACCGTGCTTTATAAAACTATTAATTTTTATATCATGTTGGAAATTTCTCAAGTTTTTGATGCTGACTATTATTCTACAATGAATCCTGATTTGCCAGCAGCAGGGTTAGTAAATCACGAACAATTATTCAACCAATTTATTCAGTTTGGTGTCAATGAAGGACGGAGATTTTCACCTTATGTTGACTTGGATTTTTATGGCTCAGTTAATCCAGAATTAGCGGCTATCGGCTTGAGAAATCCCAAACAGTTACTTGACCATTTAATTACTTATGGCATTAATGAAAAACGTCTCTTCTCTCCCAACGTTGATTTGAATTTTTATGCTGCTACTAATTCAGATTTAAGAACCGTCGGATTGACAACAGGGGAGCAGTTATTTGACCACTTAATTAATTATGGCGCGAAAGAAGGAAGACAACTTATTTCGTCTGTTTCTTCGCCGTCTCAAGGTAATCCAGCTAACACGGTATTCTCTCAACCGCTCAACACTCCTCCAATACCCATTCCTCAACCGCCCAGCATTCCTCAAATACCTGTTCCGAATGTTCCTTCTTTCAGATTTGCAGATTTTGTTGCTAGTAGTGATGCCTCTAAAAAACTATCTAGTAGTTCTTTAGAGCCTGATATTCATAGAATATTAGCTACAAGTTTACAAACTGCGCTCGGTCAACTGAAAAAGTTTGTTATCGATCCTGTTTATTCTGATAAGATGACCATTACTTTTGGAGAAAAAATTGATTTAGAGGGAGCAAAACATTTACTTCAAGAGTTAGCAAATGGTCAGTATTTACCTCAAATTGAAATTCTTTCAGCCAAAGATATCAATGGCTATAATGGTGGTTTTGATATTCTCACAAATACAGTTTACATTTCAGAAGATTTCCTGCTGCAAAACGCCAAGAATCCAGACGCGATTTCTAGTGTTATTCTTGAGGAGATTGGTCATTTTGTTGATGCTCGCGTCAATGCAATCGATTCTGTAGGAGATGAAGGAGAAATTTTTTCAGCTTTGGTTCGAGGAACTAATTTGAGTCCGGCTGATGTTTTGACTTTAAAATCTGAAAATGACCAAGTTACTATCAGTCCCAATGGACAGCCTATTTTAGTTGAAACATCAGCCTCAGCGTGGACAACTATTGTTTATGATGGGAGATTTAATAAAGTGGGAGATACTACTTTGCCCAAGCGTAATGATGGATTAAATGGTGTAAATGTAGACTGGGGAAGAGGATCTGTCGCAGGACGTTCGGATAAATTCATTGCTGGAATGTGGAATTACTCTTACTTTGATGCCAATAAAACCTATAATTTTCGTGTCAAAGCAGATGATGGATTTTATTTATTTGTGACTGATGCTGGAGAATGGAAGCCTCTTACAAATCAATGGGAGAGTGCTTACAAAGAAAATGACAACTATAAGACATTTAAGGACTATACTTTTACGCCTACCACCAGTGGCAATCAATATGTTTACGCTTTTGTCTATGAAATAGAAGGTGATGCGTATTTTGATCTTTCTTGGGATAAGGGATTGGATAAAAATCGCGGCGATTTGAATTATGCAAAGGGTGATACAACTCTTCAATATATGTATGAAGAGATGAAAAATAATGCTTCAAGTGATTATGTTAAGAACATAAAAAACTACAAAGATATATGGTGGATTCCTACTTCGAATGTCACGGCTTATGATCTGTGGCTAAATATAGTTTCTGATGGTCAAGAATGGGATCACAAGCCCAAATTAGAGTCTAATTTAAATTTGAAAGGTACAAATTATGGTTATCTTGTCTGGGGAAATAGCGATCGAGAGTTCTATTACGATATCTGGTCAAATATTCACTACGGTTACGTTGGAAAAGCGGCCGGCTATTCTGACTTCGAGCTACAAGCTGCTTCAAGTTTAAATGATTTAGGTAAAGGCAATGTAGACTTTAAGGATACCAACGCAATCAAGTTAGGCATTGAGTTATGGAATGAAACAGGCGGTAATCCTAATAACTTAACCCCTGAAAAATTGAGGCAAAAAGTGATTAGCAAAGCCTCAGAACTCAACACGATTAACATTGTAAATGGAGCCTAAAAAAATAATGCTCTCAGTGATGGGGGCATTTGTTGTTTCAGGTAATAAATTAAGTCTCGACGTTTGACTGGTTTTAAAGGAGGCATCAGGCAACTTCCTTGGTAACTGTAAGGTCGATATTATCAAGAACAGGTAAAGGAAGATTCAGGGTGAGACTAAGTAAGATCCAGTCTTCCAATACTTCTTGCAATTCTTCACGGGCAACTTCGAGAGTTAGAGCATTTGCATAGACTCCCTCACAAATAGGAATTTCTCCGTAGAAAGTCCCATCATCAGGGAAAATTTCATACTTAGCTTGCTTCATGGCAGCTTGAATGTATTTAGTTAACATATTAAAGCAATCTCCTTTAAGGTGACAAAACGAATTGGGATGATATCAAGCCCACCTTGATTAGCAATAGAGCCAAAGAAAATTATGGCGTGTCCATTGAGATTACGATCTATCAAAAAAATCATGCTTTAGCATCAAGTTTTGCCTTCGCGGCTCGAAGTTTTTCCCAAGCAGCTTCGGTTCCGGGTCTTGGTGGCTGGGCGGCAATCCGAGCATTGAGATCGCGATTTTTTTCTTCGTAGTACAGCCGCAGTTCCTCAGCTTCCTTAAGAACCATTTGATACTCAGCTTCAACATCAGCGCGATTTGCCTCAATATAAGCTAAAGCCACATTAATTTGTTCTTCTGTAAGATCAAACAATCCTCTGATAAACTTAGGCGGATATTGAGCCGTCACATAGTCCATGATGTCGTAGATGGTGATGCGCGTACCTGCGATCGCTAGTCCTCTTTCTGTACGGATGATAGCTGTTTGTTCGTTAGGTATGCTTGTCATATTTATAGCCTCCTACCAGTTATCTCTATATTACTAGCTGATTAATTGCCAGCCCTAGATGTGCTATCGCTAGAGTTGTATTCGCTAATAGCCGATCAATATTATGCGGTGAATGCTTTTATGCAATTGATGTAGAAATTGAGAAGAGTGCAGCACAAGCATTGTTAACTTTCATTAGAAGTGTCACCCGATCGCCCTTGAAAACTAATGCGGCGATAGACTTCAGACATCGGAAGTTCTATATTTAAACTGTGCAGGACGATCGCCCGATCGATCCCATCGCAAACTTGCCATTGCCAGCGATCGCTACTTTGGCGATCGCCATTATAATATTGCTCAATGTAGGGTTCAGCTTGACTAACCAGCAAATATTCACAAAAACTAGGAAGAGAGCGATATTTTCTGAACTTTTCACCTCGATCGTAGCCTTCAGTAGAGGGGGAAAGAACCTCGACAATCAGTAAAGGATTAAGAATTTCATCCGTGCGATCGCCATTGAATTCCGGTTCGCCATCAATTACCATAACATCGGGATAAGTTCCATGATTGAAGCTAGGAATCCAAATTCGTAGATCGCCGTTATAGATTTGAAAATTTGTGTCTCGCACAGTCACGTTAAGAAAAGTCGTAATGTCTACGGTAATACGGCTGTGAGCAGGGGAACCTCCTGGCATAGCGATAATCTCTCCGTTACAGTATTCGTGACGTTCTTCGGCTGTTTCCTCGATCGCCCGGTATTCATCTGGAGTAAAGCGAGTCTTTGTCGCATCGGGAAGATTTGGCGGGTTGGTTTGAGTAATAACCACGATCGCACCTCCTAAATAATTAGACCTTAAATAATTATGGCTGGCAGCTAGATAATTGTCTCAACGCACAGGCGATCGCTTTTTGAGCAAATAAATAATATGGGCGATCGCACAATCTCCTGACATCGCGTTCTCAAAGTTGAGATCCTTCGTGGCTCCGCTGCACCGCAGTATTTAACTGCTGGCGCTGTGCAATTTTGATTAACATCCTCAATGCGTCATTCACTGCTGCATCATTAGGAAAAGCTTGGGCAATATCGGGGTCTAAAAGCACCAAGTTTGTCCCTGCACGATATTGCTCAACATACTTGCCTTTAACACCTCCTTTCATCTGAGCAAAGTCATACTCAGCAAGTAATTCGTCTTCCATTTCGTTCTCAATATCCTTCTTCATAAAACCTCTGCTCCTGGCGGGTAGCTTTTCTGGCACTGATGATTTTTACTTTTTCTCCTCGATCGGTGTGTGCAACAATTAAAAGTTGTCCATACCTGGATATACCAATAATAACGTACCGGCTTTCTCCGATGGAATGCTGAGGATCGGGAAAAGTTACAGATAGCGGGTCAATCGATTTTAGATTTTAGATTTTAGATTTTAGAGGCGACCCCACGGATAAATGCGGGGGGCTTGAGGATTTTCGATTTTCGATTTGGGATTGATTCCACGGATAAATCACGTGGCGGGTAGCATCAAGAAATTCGTGGTCATTAAATATGGTTGTGGCTTCTTGAAAGGAAACACCATGCTTCTCAACATTTAGTGTCGCTTTGTCTGGATTCCATTCAAATTCCATAAATAACTCTCCATGCCTTTTTCCGCTTCGGCTTCACAACCGCTAAATTCTCGCTTTCCTTTTAGTTTTAACACTCAATTGCTTAGTAAGCGATGTATAATAATGCAAAGCAAAAAGCAGATTAATTACAAAAAACACCAAAGTTAAAACAAATGTAAAAAAAGACGTAAACGACAGCCGGGAAGTCATCGTAAACATCGCCAAAATGATTGAGCAAAGGCCAAAACCGGAAGCAAAAGAACTTAAAAGCAGCAACCGAACCTTAGACATAGTTTAATTTAAAGATTATCAGTAAAATACACTCTTGGCATCCACAGAGGAGTGCCAAATGATACTTATTACTATATAGCGGAATTGCTCAGTTCCGCCAAGGGCAAAACGACTCTTTTCCTAAAAAGGTTTGAATTATACAGAAAAATACAGCCCGCGCTCTTGTAAACTCCTGTTGCTCGACTTAATATCAATCAAAGAAATTGCCCAGCCTCTGCGAGCATTCCACCTTTCGCCCCTTACAGTCACCGCAGCCGCAATCCCGCTGACAGCAAAGTATTCGCTTCCAAAACCGCGCTTTCCCTGGGATTCCAAACATTGCCAAAATCCACAAACGCCGTCACCTGCAAAACTCCCTGTTTGTCGCGGGTGCGCTTGCATCGGATACCGCAACTCGGCTGAATCACAAATCCCGCTATCGGTCAGCAAAGCCTCCTGACCAGGAATTTCAAAGGTGGTACCCGCCACGTGATTTATTCCGTGGAATCAATCGAAAATCGAAAATCGAAAATCCTCAAGAAAGAGCATTTATCCGTGGGGTCGCCTCTAAAATCTAAAATCTAAAATCTAAAATCTAAAATCGATTGACGGTAGCCCCGCAATGTGTCTGAGTCCCCTATACCCAATGGTTCGATCGACAAAAGCTCTGCCCCAGCCAATTCCACATCCGATCGCACCACCAGCAGCCTCTCAGGAACCCACAACCGCACGTACTGCAATTGACAAGCGAATTTCAAAGGTGGTACCCGCCACGTGATTTATTCCGTGGAATCAATCCAAAATCTAAAATCTAAAATCCTCAAGCCCCCAAATTTATCCGTGGGATCAATCCAAAATCTAAAATCTAAAATCTAAAATCGAATGACCCCGCCAAATCAAAAATCGACGGTCAGGGCTGCTGCTGCTCACCGTAGCGCCAAATGCTGCCACTCCCTGACAAAACTGCGATCGCGCCGCCAAGACATCTCTCTCCCCTCTGAGTAAAATCCTGAAACAGCCTCAGCACCGCAACCCGATTTCTACCCCGATTATCTGCTTCCGGCGACAGCGGAAAATCCTTTCCCAGCAAAGATGTATCGCTTTCTCGACTGCGAGTACCAATACCGATCGCGATTTCTCTTCTCGGATTTTGCACGATCGGCTCGCGGTAAATCAACTGCCAACTACTTCAAATCGATCGACTTTTATCGTACCCGGAATCTTAGCAATTCTGGAGGCTGTGTCGGCGCGGGAACAGCAGGCGGCAAAAGCTGTTCGCCTGAAAGCAAGAGCGCTGGTGGCGCGGGTTACGGGAGACGAGGCGGATTTGGCAGCCGCGGGTTGGGAATCGGCAATTCGTGTCTGTTTTCTCCTCGGTTCGGCAATTGAGGGAGAGTTTCTGGGGCCTCACTTTGGGTCAATTGATCGAACTCCGGGATGCTATTGTCTTGCTCTTTACTGTCTCTATTTAATTCTGAACCTGAGTATAAATCACGAAGCCGATCGCGATCGTCTGCTGTTTCTTGATCTAGTTTGAATTGAGACGGTAAATTCTCCTGCACAATTGGCGCTTGCACCCCTGAGTCGGTAGCAACCATCGACGCGCCAAGACTTAGAGCTGATAGCAGTGCGGGGCAAATAGCTGCAATTGAAAAACCAAGTGCTAATGCCTTGAAAAACTTGATTTTACAAAAGCCTCTAGAAAATTGCACGGGCATGACAGATTAGCCATATTTGATAGTTATTTACACTTACGATCGGGCGCAGCCGACGCAATTGCAAGGAATAAAATTACTCTATCACTTTTTAAACAATTAATTCCTTAACTCAATATAAAGATAGTTGACAGCAACTCTAGTTTGTGTACTTCACAATTACTGAAAAAACTCTAACCGAAAGCATCCAGGATACCCGCCACGTGATTCATCCGTCCAGAAATAAAAAACCTGTATCCGATGAAACTTGCCCCCGGAATTTATCCGTGGGGCCAATTCTAAAATCTAAAATCTAAAATCTAAAATCTAAAATCTAAAATCTAAAATCTAAAATCTAAAATCTAAAATCT
>NZ_JAUBUB010000165.1:0-7343 GCF_036705265.1 Microcoleus sp. B4-C2 | reverse complement strand
GTTCCGGAGTTGGGTAGAATCGATAGCTGAAGGCTTTGAGCGTCATGCTCACAGTCTAACACTTCGATTGTGATATTGTGCTAGACTCAATGTAAAATCTTTGTAAAGCCGTCAAACGAAGGACGGGGTTTCAAACCCAAATTTCTGATGACAGGGCCAAACACTTAAGATTTTTATCTTTCGTGAGGTTCGCCGAAAAAAAGCTATTTCCTGTCGTTAGCTATTAGTTATCAATTCCTAAATAAGAGTAGATAACTAATAACTAATAGTTAATGACTAATAACTAGATTAACTGTCGTATATCCGCGCTTCAGCAGCCTCTGGATTTTCCTCGCAATACTGGTCAAAAGCCGTTTTTTCCAGCTTCATCGATCGCTGGTGAGAAGCCTCAGCCTGCATTTCTTCTACAATATCCCAGGCTACCGCGCACTCTCTAGAGGTAGCGCCTTTTTCGGCACAGATACTTCTGGCATCCGCGATCGCCTGTTCGATTTCTTCGTCAAATAAAACACTCTTCGGCTTCTCAAGAAAATCGCTTTTTGTCAATATATCCGTGACCGAAATAATGCCCACTAGCTCGTCCTTAATCACCGGCGCCCGGCGGATGCGGGTATTCGCGAACAACCTAGCCACATATTCCACGCCCAAGTCAGGATTGACCGTAATGCAAGGTTTGGTCATAATCTCGAAGACGCGGACTTTTTTCGGGTCTACTCCGTAGGCTGCTACTTTATAGACAATATCCGTTTCTGTCACAATGCCATAGGCATCTTGTTCGTGGCGACGTTCCACAATCAACGCGCGCAAACACAAATCGTTCATCATCGCCACCGCTTCAGCTACCGTTGCTGAACCGCGAATGGTAACAACATCTGTGGTCATAATATCTTGGGCTTTCATCATCATTGTTTTTTGCTTACGGCTCATAAAGTCTACTGCGTCGCGATTTGGGGCTGTCCATTTGATTTGCGATCGTCATTAGGACTTACCCTCACAAACCCGGTTTCTACCAAAATTTTGGGTTTAGTAACGATAAATTCCGGGTTAGCAACCAGGTTTCTGAGAAATCGTGCATCGCAAACTAATCATAAAACCTTTAACGGCACTCGGAATGACAAGTTGCCTGAAACAGCCCCTGGCTGCCCCGGAACCTCTGGAGTCCGCGATTTAGCGTTCAGACGGCAGGGCTGTTTCATTCTCTTGTAGGGGCCGTGCTACCCCTACTCCCCGTGCCGGCCCTCTTGGTCGGATCTTTGAGCTTGTTGGGATCAGATTTTCCAGCCCCAGTCTCAAAGAAGCAAAAGTTAACACAAACTAAGCAACTGCTTGCGCTCGCACAGATCCCCGCCTCTGATAAACTTGATGGCTGGGAGTGCAAAAGAGCACAAGGCACGCATCAGCAGTTGGGAGGATCTAGTTCGTGGACAATGTAATCGGTTTAGAGATTATCGAAGTAGTTGAGCAGGCAGCCATCGCTTCCGCTCGCTTGATGGGCAAAGGCGAAAAAGATGAAGCCGACAGAGTGGCTGTAGAAGCCATGCGGGAGCGCATGAACAAAATTCATATGCGCGGCCGCATCGTGATCGGCGAAGGCGAGCGCGATGACGCACCCATGCTTTACATCGGTGAACAAGTAGGTATTTGTACCCGCGAAGATGCCAAAGATGTCTGCAACATAGATGAATTGATCGAAATTGACATCGCTGTTGACCCCTGCGAAGGTACTAACCTGGTTGCTTACGGTCAAAACGGTTCGATGGCAGTTTTGGCAATCTCTGAAAAAGGTGGTTTGTTTGCGGCACCGGATTTCTACATGAACAAATTGGCTGCTCCTGCGGCTGCTAAGAATCATGTAGATATTCGCAAAACGCCCACTCAAAACCTCAAAATTATCTCTGATTGTCTCAGCCGCAGTATTGAAGATTTGGTGGTGGTGGTCATGGATCGCCCCCGACACAAAGATTTAATTAATGAAATTCGGCAAGCGGGTGCAAGAGTTCGGCTGATCAGCGACGGCGACGTTTCGGCAGCGATTTCTTGCGCGTTTTCTGGTTCCAACATCCACGCACTTATGGGTATTGGCGCAGCACCCGAAGGCGTGATTTCTGCAGCGGCAATGCGCTGCTTGGGCGGTCACTTCCAAGGGCAGTTAATTTACGATCCCGCTGTTGTAAAAACTGGTTTGATCGGTGAAAGCAAAGAGAGCAATATCGCCCGCCTGAAAGAGATGGGCATCACAGACCCAGACAAGATTTACAATGCTGAAGAGCTGGCATCTGGAGAAACAGTTCTGTTTGCAGCTTGCGGGATTACTCCCGGAACGCTGATGAATGGAGTTCGCTTCTTTGGCGGCGGCGCTCGCACTGAAAGTTTGGTAATTTCTTCTCAGTCGAAAACGGCTCGATTTGTGGATACAATCCATATGTTTGACCAGCCGAAATCTCTGCAATTGAATTAGTGATTAGTTAGTGGTTAACAGTTAAATGTTAACAATTAACAGTTAACGGTGAACAGTCACCAGTGATTAGCAATTAGCGATAAACTAAGAACTAATAACAGGTGACTGTTAACAACTAAGAAAGAAATAGTGACAAATCACAGATATGAATATTGCAGTCGTAGGTCTCAGCCACAAAACAGCGCCGGTAGAAGTTCGCGAAAAACTGAGCATTCCAGAACAGAAAGTTGAAGCCGCGATCGCCCAATTGCGCGGCTACCCGCACATTCAAGAGGTTGCCATCCTCAGCACTTGCAACCGCTTAGAGATTTATATTGTTACCAGCGAGTCGGAACCTGGTGTGCGAGAGGTTATTCAGTTCCTTTCCGAATGCAGTAAAGTTCCTTTGCAGTCTTTGCGCCCTCACCTGTTTATTTTGCTGCACGAAGATGCGGTGATGCACTTGATGCGAGTGGCTTCTGGCCTCGACAGTTTGGTGCTCGGAGAAGGACAAATTTTGGCTCAGGTAAAACAAACTCACAAACTCGCCCAGCAGTACAAAGGTGTAGGCAGAATTTTAGAGCGCTTGTTCAAGCAAGCTCTCACAGCAGGGAAACGAGTTCGCACGGAAACTAGCATCGGTACTGGTGCAGTTTCGATTAGTTCGGCGGCGGCAGAATTGGCTCAAATGAAGGGTCAGCATTTAGCAAGCAGCAAAATTGCCATTATCGGTGCTGGCAAAATGTCGCGGCTTTTGGTGCAGCATTTGCTCTCCAAAGGAGCTAGCCATATTTCGATCGTTAACCGCTCTGTGCGGGGCGCCCTGGAGTTGGCCGGTCAGTTTAAAGATGCTCAACTGCACCTGTATCAGCTATCGGAAATGATGCAGGTAATTGCTAGTTCTGACTTGGTTTTTACCAGTACGGCAGCTACCGATCCACTGTTAAATAAAGCTAAATTGGAAGCGGTTTTAGATCCGAATCGCCCTTTGATGTTGGTGGATATTTCTGTGCCACGCAACATTGACTCGGATGCAAACGAACTCACTAATGTGCGATCGTTTAATGTGGACGACTTGAAAGCAGTGGTAGCTCAAAATCACGAAACCCGTCGCAAAATGGCAATGGAAGCTCAGGGCTTGCTGGAACAGGAAGTAGAGGCTTTTGATCTCTGGTGGCGCAGTCTGGAAACCGTTCCTACTATTAGCTGTTTGCGGGATAAGATAGAATTGATTCGGGAACAAGAGTTAGAAAAAGCTTTATCGCGTCTTGGTTCGGAATTTTCGGAGAAACATCAAGATGTGATTGAATCTTTAACAAGGGGGATTGTGAATAAGATTTTGCACGATCCGATGGTACAGTTACGCGCTCAGCAGGATATTGAGGCGCGGCGGCAAGCGATGCAAACTTTGCAAACACTGTTTAATTTGGATGTGGATGTCAATCAGCAGTACAGCTAGTTTGTCATTGGTCATTAGTCATTAGTCATTAGTCAGTTGACCCGAAAGCAGGAGTCATATTATGCCCGGTCAATTACCATGAATAAAAATGCCTCCAACCCTGGCGGCAAAAGCATCATTCGGGAGGGTAAATTGCTCGAACATGATATAAGTTATCATTCAACCAATAACTAATGACTAATAAGTAATGACTAATAGGCGAATTTATCAATTAATTTTAGGGATTGTAGGGCTGTGGCTGGTTCTTGAATTTGCCTCCCGCATGGCGGCAGAAATTCTCTGGTTTCAGGAAGTTGGATATCTTCAGGTTTTTCTGTTAAAGCTGAAAACTCAAGGGTTGCTGGGGGCGATCGCAATTGCTGTTTCTTCTGTCTTTTTGCTCGGCAATTTGGCTTTAGCCCGCCGCCTGCAACATCCCGCAGAGGAAATGAAATCGCCGGTTGTGGGGGAGCTATTCGCTTCACTGAGGGCGAACAACGCGGGGAAGAATACCGAGAAGAATTACGAATTACCTGTTGCTAAATCCCAAATAACCTTTTCCTGGCTGCTGTTGGCGGTATTCGGATTGAGTTCGATCGCAACTTTTATAGTAATTCACTGCGGGCTGTTGGCTGCAAACAGCCTCACCTATTTGGGTATAGCTGGCAATTTACCTGCACCGCCGGTGCAGTTAGGAATTGAGTCCATCCAGCAAATAGCCGTGCAGTTATTTTCTCGCTGGTGGCAGTTGGGCTTGCTGCTGGGGACAATGTTAGCTGTGGTAATTAAGCCTGATTTTTGGCTGCGGGCGATCGCCCTTTTTCTCAGTTTGGCGATCGGGCTGATTGTCGCCAGTCGCTGGACAAATGTTTTGCAATATTTTCACCCTATTAATTTTAACACGACCGACCCTCTTTTTCATCAAAATATTAGCTTTTATGTATTTATTTTGCCAATCTTAGATTTGCTAGGATTCGGGCTGACAGTTGTATTTTTGTACAGTTTAGTATCTAGTGCTTTAACATATTTGCTGTCGGGAAATAGCCTGAGTCAAGGGATATTTTTGGGGTTTTCTCGATCCCAGCAGCGGCACTTGTACGGGTTGGGTGCAGCTTCCATGCTAGCCGTTGCATTCCGCTACTGGTTGGGGCGCTACTCATTGCTGTATTCGCGGGGAGACGTTACTTACGGGGCGAATTATGCTGACGTGACGGTGCGGTTGCCCTGGTATGGATTTTTGAGTATTTTGGCGGGGGCGATCGCACTTTTGATGCTGTGGCAGGTTTACCAATTCAAAATTAAAAATGAACTCATAAAAAAAATTCTTTTAGCATGGGTAAGTTTAACTTTGGTGGGAGGTTTGCTGCTGCCACAAATTGTGCAGCAACTCATAGTTCAACCCAACGAACTAGCACGAGAACAGCCATACATTGAGCGCAGTATTGCCTTTACTAAAGAAGCTTTTGATCTCAACACAATCGAAATAAAGACCTTCGATCCCGCCGGAAAACTTACTTATGCCGACTTAGAAAAAAATCAACTTACTATTAGCAACATCCGCCTGTGGGACAAGCGACCGCTGCTGCAAACGACCCGACAGTTACAGCAAATTAGACCATATTATACATTTCCTGATGCCGATATCGATCGCTACACAATCAAAAAAGAAAAAGCACAAAAAGGAGATTCGGAAAGTCAACAAGTGTTTCTGGCAGCGCGGGAATTAGATTACACAGCAGTTGCCCCAGATGCTCAAACTTGGGTGAACGAACACCTAGTTTACACTCACGGTTACGGCTTTACTCTTTCTCCCGTAAACAGAGTCGGTGTCGGCGGTTTACCGGATTATTTTGTCAAAGATATTGGAGTGGCAGCCCAGAAAGGAGAGACTGCTTTGGAAGTCACTAGCGATCGAATTCGGGCCAGTATTCCGATCGGCTACCCGCGAATTTACTACGGCGAAATCACCGATACAGACGTGATGACGCCCACAAAAGTCAAAGAATTCGACTATCCCAGCGGCGAAGAAAATGTTTACAATACTTACAGCGGTAGGGGCGGAATTGCGATCGGTTCTATATGGAGGCGCTGGCTGTTTGCTAATTATCTCAAAAATTGGCAAATGGCGCTTACCCGCAATTTTACCCCAGAAACTAAATTGCTGTACCGCCGAAATATTAATAAAAGAGTCCGGGCGATCGCTCCTTTTTTGCGCTACGATTCTGACCCGTATTTAGTTGTAGCAAACGCTAATCTTAGCAATGATGATATAGAAAAAGCCAGGGAGGAAAATAGCAACAAAATTAAACCTGCACCCGCCGCTAATGATAAATCTCCCAACTATCTTTACTGGATTATCGATGCCTATACAGCAAGTCCTCGCTATCCGTATTCTGATCCGGGAAATCATGAGTTTAACTACATCCGTAACTCTGTAAAAGTAGTAATTGATGCCTACAACGGATCTGTTGACTTCTATGTTGCCTATCCCTCCGATCCGATTATTAACAGTTGGATGGCTATCTTTCCCGGACTCTTCAAACCCCTTGACAAAATGCCTCCGGCTCTCCGCAAACATATCAGATATCCAGTAGATTTGCTGAGCATTCAATCAGAACGCTTGCTAACTTATCATATGGAAGACCCGCAAGTATTTTACAATCGGGAGGATTTGTGGCGAGTTCCCAATGAAATTTATGGCAGCGAACAGCAGCCCGTAGCACCGTATTATTTGATTACGAAACTGCCAACGGAAACAACAGAAGAATTTATTTTGCTCCTCCCATTTACACCAGTAAGTCGCAACAATTTAATTGCATGGATTGCAGGGCGATCTGATGGTGGCAATTACGGAAAATTGCTGTTGTATCTGTTTCCCAAACAGCGATTAGTTTATGGCCCCGAACAAATAGAAGCTTTAATTAACCAAGATCCTGTTATTTCCGAACAAATATCTCTCTGGAATCGCCAGGGTTCAAAAGCAATTCAAGGAAACTTATTAGTAATTCCTATTGAACAATCTTTACTGTATGTGGAACCTCTTTACTTAGAAGCAGAGCGCAATAGTTTGCCAACTTTAGTCAGAGTTATTGCTGTTTACGAAAACCGCATCGTCATGGCAGAAAATCTTGAATTGGCACTCAAGGCACTTTTTCAGCAACAATCTACCAATAAACCGGCCATTATTCGACCTTTAGAAGGAACAGCGCCAGCTTTAAATAATGAATGATATCAATTTCCGTTGAACTCGTCATGATTGTTGACTGTTGACTGTTGACTGTTGACTAGGGGTCGGAAAACTGAATGGTTGAGTGTTAAGTGTTGACTCTATTTTATTATTCCGAGGCCAGCGAAAACGATATAAATTAGTGCGATTTCTGTTCGCTAGGATCGCGAATTAAATAACTTACAATTTTAATTGTTATTGTGGGATGGGCGTCGGGCCCGTCCAAAAAGGACGGGCCCGAC
>NZ_JAUBUB010000164.1:0-7367 GCF_036705265.1 Microcoleus sp. B4-C2 | reverse complement strand
TCCAAAAAGGACGGGCGGGACGCCCATCCCACAATAACAATTAAAATTGTAAGTTATTTAATTCGCGATCCTTAGCACTACCCTACAAATTTACATGAATGATTTAGGATTGCTATAGTATGTAGGGTGCGCTGAAGAACACCGAATATTTATGCAGCTTCTGGGTTTAACTGAATCATTTCCCAAGTGGTATAAGTGCCGATCGCACCCCAAATCACGTAAGGCAAAAGTAACAAAGCCGCGGTTTGAGAAATCGGCAAAACAGCCAACGTCAATACAACTCCCAAAATCTCGCCAGCCCCTCCCAAAATCGTCCCTACTTTCAGACTTTTGGCTCTGAGAGTAGCAGGAATATAAGCAACTGTTACAATTTCTAAAAGCAAGTACAAAGCCATCAGCAGCCAAGTTTTGAGACTACCGGGTTCCTGTTCCCACACGACAGCAGCGCTGCCGGCCCCGCAAGCAAAAATCACCGTCCAAATTAACGGAATAGCAGGCTCAAAAAACATCCAATCTGGTCTTTGAAGTTTGACAGCCCAGTTAATATCGCGGAGTTTAAAAAACAGAGTTCCGAAGGCGACTGAGAAAGTCACGCCCCCGATAATCATCCAAGATTCAATCATGGTTTTCAACTTTCCAATTGCTCGATCGCTCATTAAGTCGATCGTGCCAACTCCAAGCCGAACTTAGATCCGCCTATAGTAATAACTTTTGTAAAGCCCGATGCAATTATCGCTAACCGCCCGACACATTCTTAGCAAACTCATCGCGTCCAGACTCCAAATTAGCTGGAACGCCGTTAGGGTAATTTTGCGCGATTAAAGCTTGCAATTTTTGCACTCGGTTTTCAGGGTTGGGGTGAGAACTCAAAAACTCCGGTGGCGCTTCGCCCTTCCTAGCGGAACCGAGGATTTGCATCACCTCAACAATACCTCTAGGATCGTAACCAGCTTCAGTCATAAACCGAAAACCGAGCTGATCGCTCTCAAGTTCATCAGACCTACCGTACCGCAAACTGACAACTTGATTGACAGCTTGAGCAATTAATGCTGCCTGCTGCCCGCCCCCGCGATCGTCGCTAGTAGCCACCCCAACCGCCGTTACCAAAGCCCTGCCCAACTGCTGTTTTGCCAAGTGTTCCGCACCGTGGCGGGCGACAACGTGACCGGCTTCGTGCCCGAGTATAGCGGCCAACTGAGCCTCCGAATTCAGCCGGCGCAGCAGCCCCGCAGTAATGAAAACTTGTCCCCCCGGTAAAGCAAAAGCATTGACAGTTTGGGCGTCTCGCAGCAGGTGGAATTCAAACGGATAACCCGCTTGTTTCGCCGCCGAACCGTTGACAACTCGTGCTCCTACTCGATCGAGATACTGCTGAATACTTTGGCTGGGATAAAGCCCCCCGTGCTTGGCGGCCATTTGATCTCGCGCCTGCAATCCCAAAACTATCTCTTGGCGGGGAGAAAGCTGCACCCGCTGTCTCTCTCCAGTTACCGGATTTTGTACGTCGTTTGTAAAATAGGTGATTGCCCCAAAAAATGCCATTAATAGCCCGATCGCGGCTCGAAATAAAAATTTATTCACAAGCTTTTACCTAAAAAGTTTCGCGATTAGAATACTATGGTGACAGCTCTCTCGACATCTGTCTGAAGTATCAAGAAGGGAAAGTTGTTTGAGTTTTTTGAGATAATTTGCGAACAAGGCTTTTTTTAACGAACCGCGAAGGCGCGAAGGACACGAAGGAAGGGAAGAAGGTTATAGTTATTAAATTGGTTAAACTGAGATGTTGCACCATTGTCAGCAACAGGCTTTCCGGCCTGTTCCACAAAGAATAGATTTTCTTGTGGAACAGGCCGAAAAGCCTGTTCCGAAAAGGCTAATTGAGAATGGTGCAACATATGAGTTAAATCTGTTGAATCCACTACAAAATCAGTTGCCGAACTTCCTTCGCAATATGTTTCAAGCTACCCGCCGCCGCCTCGCTATTTGGTACACTGCCGTTACTGCTGTATTGTTACTTGTATTCGCCACAGGTTTCTATTTTTACGTCCGCACTACTTTGATCGATCGCATTGATGACACCCTCAATCATGTTGTCGAAGTAATAGAGCGAACTCTCGTTATCGAACCGCTCAAAATCCCTAATACCACAGATAAAAATAAATTGCAAGTTAATATTCAAGCCAGTTTTCGAGATAGCACCGATGCAGTAGAAGACGACCACATAGATTTAGAATGGTTCAGTCCTACGGGCGAATTGCTGTGGTCTACATTATCGGAACCGCTGAATATTCCCATTCACGCTAACCGCACCGGCGAAACAGTTTGGATAATTAATAATGAGTTGCAGTCAGCTCAAAACTATTCTCTCAGACAAGTAACCCAGCGAGTACAAATCGGCAGGCAAGTTCTGGGATATTTGCGAGTCAGCCATCCTTGGTTTGAAGTGACAAAACCCATCCGCCAATTAATTCTCGATTTGATTTTGGGCGCGAGTTTAACTCTAATTTGCGTGGCGGCGATTGGCTGGCTGCTGTCGGGATTGGCAATGGCACCGGTGCGAGAGTCTTACGGGCGTCTCAAACAGTTTACCGCTGATGCTTCTCACGAACTCAGAAATCCGATCGCCACTATTCAAACTAACGTCCAAGTAGCTTTGGCGGAACCGGATATCGAACCGCAGCAACATCAACAGCTACAAGTTATCGAACGCCTCACCCGCCGTTTGGGGCGCTTGGTTGACGATTTGCTGTTTTTAGCCAGACAAGACAGCGGTATCGTGCAACAGCAGTGGATTGAAGTTCCCCTCGATGCTTTGCTGATGGAGGTAATTGAAGAACAACAGGCGATCGCCACTACCCAAAATCTCTCTCTTTCTTTGGAAATTGTCGATCTGCCCAACGCTGACGACAACTTTACACTGTTGGGCGACTGGGATCAACTAGCCCGACTGTTTACCAATATCGTCAGCAACGCCGTGCAGTACACGCCATCTG
The DNA here is from genome assembly GCF_036705265.1 of Microcoleus sp. B4-C2. Lineage (NCBI taxonomy): Bacteria > Bacillati > Cyanobacteriota > Cyanophyceae > Oscillatoriales > Microcoleaceae > Microcoleus > Microcoleus sp. B4-C2. The sequence continues at coordinate 4,374 of NZ_JAUBUB010000164.1, read as the reverse complement.
GCGGCGAAATAGAAGTAGAATTGCAACTTGCAGCCAAAAACAAAAGAAATTCGGCGATCTTAAATCCAGCACTGCAAATAAAAGTAACAGACACCGGCATCGGAATTTCCCCAGAAGCCCTGCCACATTTATTCGATCGATTCTACCGCGCAGATCCCGCCCGAACCCACCGCAGCGCCGCCGGTTCCGGCTTAGGATTAGCAATCGCCAAAGCAATTGTCGAAAATCACCGCGGCCAAATCCGCATAGACAGCCAAGTCGATCGAGGTACAGCCGTTACCGTCACCCTTCCCGCCCACAAATCAGAAGCATCTCGCCTGTAAAACTTCCCCTCTTCCCCTCTTCCCCTCTTCCTCTGCGCCCTCTGCGCCCTCTGCGGTTTAAAAAAAATCTACCCCTCAAACCCTTATTCTTCCTACCTCGCGCCCAAACCCAGCTATTAAAACTCATTTCCGCCATAGATTAACATAAACGTTGTTGGAAAACCTCGATCGAACTTGTGAGGAGTTATTTATGTTTCACCACAATCTACCGTTAAAAAAAATCAGCTTGCTAGCAGCCACCGGCGTCGGTTTACTCGTTAGTCTCGCAACAATTTCCCACGCCGGCGGCCCCCCGCCCCAACAAGGAAAACCCGTTTCCCAACCCGCAGAGACTCCCGCAGCCACTGAAGAACCCGTCAGCGAACCAACTCCGGCTGCGAGTCCGGGCCTCAGCGGGATGCCCTCTACACCAACAGACGCGCCTGCCCGCTTCCCCATGCCCAGTGCGCGAGTTACGCCTGCCGAAGGCATGATAGTAATTAAACTGGTGAATACCACCAATGCTGTCATCAATTATCAAATCGTAGGCGAGACCCAGCCGCGCACTCTGGGCGAACAATCTGAAATTTTGCTTCAAGCCCTCAAAGTGCCAATCACCCTCACTTATCAGCGCCCAGACGGCGGATTGCTGCTGGTTCGCCCCCAAGCAACCGCGATGCCGGGAATGTTGCAAGTCAGTTTCGGCGCGACAACTGAGTTGGAGGCTGATACAAAATCGCTGCAAATTCAGGAAGATGGCAAGGTAATTTTGAATTAGTTTAACTGTTGACTGTTGACGGTTGACTGTTGACTGTTGACTGTTACCATTCGTGTCAACTTCAGACTAAGGAATGAGAATTAAATAACTTAGAATGCGTGATGGTTCTTGTGGGATGGGCGTCCCGCCCGTCCAGAAATGGCGGGCGGGACGCCCATCCCCTACTTCCCACAAACTTGTGTAAATTATTTAATTCGCCATCCTAAAATCCATAATAAATATCGTTTATAGTTGAGTTTCGAGCCACCCTAACCCATCTCAATAAGGGGGGACAAGACTATTCTTACCTCCCCTCTAACTCCCATTAATAAAGGGGAAAGAGCATTCAAAGTCACCCTTCTTAAGGGGGATTTAGGGGGATCGAAACTTCGATACAAACGAGATATACACAGGGTTTTAGTATTATGTTGACACCGATGGGCTGTTACTAATTCCCAAATTCCAATTCCAAATTCCCAGTCAACCGTCACTCGCCGAGTAACAAAGGAGGCAACTTAGTAAAAGGTAAATCCTCGTTGATTGCATCAATTTCTTCCTGTTCTCTTTCGTTGATTTGACCGATATAAGACTTGAGAATTTGCGCCAGACGGTTGTTATAAAATCGGTGCAAACTATAATTGGGCGTAGCTGGAAAGCCGCGCCGTTTTTTGTGCCTGCCACCGGCACCGGGATCGAAGCTTTGGATGCCCCGATCGATCGCCCATTCGATCGGCGTATAGTAACAAGCATCGAAGTGCAAGCAGTCGATTTCCTGCAAACTTCCCCAATAACGCCCGTACAGTCGATCGCCCTTATACAAACAAAAAGACATACCCATCGGCTGTCTCTCATCTTCCTTGTCGTAGGCGGCTACAAATAAAACTCGATCGCGATAATTGTGGTGCAACTGTTCAAAAAATCGCTTAGTCAGATACTTGCTTCCCCACCAACCAAATTTGTCGCAAGTATTCTCATAAAAAGCATACATTTGAGCAAACATAGCTTGGGGAATTTCATCGCCCGTCAGCGTTTTTACCAACAAACCAGCTTGATCAACTGCTTTGCGTTCGCGTTTGATATTGCGGCGCTGGTTGGCATTAAATGCGCCTAAATAATTGTCAAAATTTTGATAGCCTTGATTTTGCCAAATATAGCTGTGGTGCAGCCAAGCGCTGAAACCGTGGCGTTCCATGCGCTGCCGCCATTCTGGATCGACATAAAGGAAATTGCAGCCGGAGATATTGTGGCGATCGCAAAAATGGTCGATCGCGCTTACCATTACTCCGGTTAACTCGTCTTCATCTTCCCCCTCGGCAATCAAAAACCGATAGCCTTCAGCCGGAGTAAACGGTGTCATTCCCATCAATTTGGGATAATATTGAACACCCAAACGTTGAGCTAAATCCGCCCACTGATTATCGAATACAAATTCGCCGTAGCTGTGGCTTTTGACATAAAGTGGCGCGCAAGCAATCAACTGTTTGTCTCGCCACACAGTCAAGTGATGCGGTAGCCAACCGGTTTTACCTGTCGCACTGCCCGATACTTCGAGATTGTTAAGCCAATCCCATTCCAGAAATGGAGTTTTTAGTGGCATCGCCAGGGCATCCCACGACGCTTGCGGGATTTCGCCTATTTTGCTAATCCAGGCTACAGAATATTGAGGTTTTGGCTGTTTCAGCATAGGGAGATTTGAGCGTAGAGCGATCGAACTTCATTTAAGTTAATACAATCTCCCCTGCTTGTGTAATTACTCGCCACAGGCAAGATGCCTGTGCTACACAAGTGTTGTGGGGAGTAGGGGTTGGGCTTCTAGCCCGCCACAGGCAAGATGCCTGTGCCACACAAGTGTTGTGGGGAGTAGGGGTTGGGCTTCTAGCCCGCCACAGGCAAGATGCCTGTGCCACACAAGTGTTGTGGGGAGTAGGGGTTGGGCTTCTAGCCCGCCCCGAATCTATAATGCAAAAATACCTCTTGTCCCACCTGTTTAACCGCCAAAAGCTCCAATTTCGGAGCTAAATCTGCCAAAAAACCCTTTCCCTCCACAGGTGTCGGTGCATCCGCGCCGCCCAAAATTAACGGGCAAACCGTCAGCCAAAGTTCGTCTACCAAGCCCGCAGCCAGCACAGACGCTACCAGTTTTCCCCCGCCCAGAATCGCCAAGCGTTTGATACCGAAGCTTGCTAGCTGTTGAAACGCATCAATCCAATCAATCTCTCCACCTGCGGTTTTCGCATAGATAATTCGATCGAATTGAGATGTTGCACCATTCTCAATAAGCTTTTTATGAACAGGCAAGATGCCTGTTCCACTAGAAAATTCATCTCTTGTGGAACGGGCATCTCTTGTGGAACGGGCATCTTGCCCGTTCTTGAGAGATGTTGCACCCTTCTCAATAAGCCTTTGATCAACAGGCAAGATGCCTGTGCCACTAGAAAATTCATCTCTTGTGGAACGGGCATCTTGCCCGTTCTTGAGAGGAGACGGCAATGCCGTTTCCCTACCGTCTTGCCCCGTCAGCAGCCAGCGAGGCACCGGTTGCTGGAAAAATCGCAAATTTGGGTCAAATTGGGGCGATCGCGAACACACGATTTGCACCGGTTGTGGTGGCTTCCCTTGCAGTTCCCTCTGTTTGACCAATTCCGGCGAAATCACTCTCATCGTCGTCCCATAGGCCTGTAAAGTGCCGTTGCCGAACAAAACCGCGTCACTTGCTGCTACTTGCTGTTCGAGGTGGGCTTTGTCGTTGGCAGAACCGAATCTCGCGGGCGATCGCACTGCATCGGCAATTTTACCGTCAGCACTGATCGCGAGTATTACTGTTGCTAATGGTCGATCGATCTTATCTGTCATTAATTTATCCGTCCTGGACGCACCGGTGCTCAGAAACCGGGTTTTTTAGCAAAATCTTTCGTTGTCGCCCACAGATTAGGTAAAAAACCCGGTTTCTTTGGGAAAAATGCGTGAGTCCTGTTTATCAAATTTTCAACATCATAACGGCAAAAGATGACAGGGCGGTGCCGTTTCCCTATCCCAAAAGAGCGATCGGCCGTTTGCCCAAAAGTCGATCGCACATTTCCACTAAAACCTTTTGTATCTGTGGTCGATCGCCGAGGCCCGATCCCCCTAAATCCCCCTTAAGAAGGGGAGTAGGGGTTGACTTTGAAAAGATTCTTGTCCCCCCCCTGGTTGAAGGGGGACTTTGAGCGCTTCTTGTCCCCCCCTTTTTAAGGGGGGCTAGGCAGGGTGGATTAATTGTCAAAAGAGTAAACCAGTGGGGCTAGGCTATTTGCTGACGAGCACGCGCCAGATTTA
>NZ_JAUBUB010000163.1:0-7391 GCF_036705265.1 Microcoleus sp. B4-C2 | reverse complement strand
TTTAAATCACCCTAACCTTCCTTCAGTCTTGTCTTATGGTACTCTGGCTGCTTAAAAACTGTCCGGAGTATTGTTATTTTGAAAATAAAGCAAATGATCGTGCACCTGACATAGCGATAAAATTTCCTGAATCAGAACTGATTAAAGTCGAGAGTAATTTAAAATTTAATTTTCAGTTTCAAGCAGGATTTGCTATTACAAAAGGGACTTGGAAAGAAGCAGTACAGGTTGAAAAACAAAAACGAACTTGGTATACATTGTGGATAGGTAAAAAAACCATTTATGAAACCGAGTATCAACCACGTTCGAGTGATAATGCTGAACTACCTAGCATAGAAAATTTACTTACAGGTTGGATAGAGCAGGCGAAAGGGGAAGAGTCAGAAAGAGTAAATCAAGTTGCACGCTGGTTACTAGAACAAATTGATTGTCTAAAAAAAAATGTAGACAAAATTCAGAGTGATATTATTGATCGTTATCAAGAAAGGCTCGATAAGGCAAACCAAGAAATTACCCTAGATTATGAAAAGCAAAGAAACATTTGGGAACCTATGAAACAAAAAGCTCAAAACCTAGCAGAAGAATTTTCGAGCTTGGACATAATCTTAAAACAGGAGGGTTAAATTCAAATGAATATTAAGGAACACCAATCAAATTTGCTATTGGAGCGATAAAGAAATGGATTTTGAAAAACTTAGGGATACTGCTAAAGTTATCCAGGATGTTTTTGCTACAGCTATCCAGGATGTTGTTGCTACAGCTACAAAATTTGGGGAGCGGCCAAATTCTCAAGAACCAAAGAGGAAGCAAATACAAGGAGAATCATCAAATAATAGACCATCTCTACCTCCTTCTCCAAAAAAGTCTTCCGTGTCTGTAGCTTTGTGTCTTGTTGTACCTGCATCGGTGGTGGGAAACATCAGAGAAAATCATACAATTAATGTTTCTGATATAGAAACACTAATAGAAAATGCTTCATATTTTCTATGTACAAGTCCTGAAGAGGCGAATACCATACAGCAGCGTCTAAAATTAACTAACGAAAATATTACCGATGTAAGTGAACAAAGAGAATTTTACGTCAGGATTAACATTGCTGATGGAGAAGAACTAATGGGTAAGAAAGTACCATATATTTTGAAGAGAAATCTCCCTTCTAATGGACAAGGTTTGGTGGGACAATTAGCTTGTCTGGAATATCTATCTGTATCGGGCTTAGAAAACTTTAACCGCGTGTAAGGAATATATCAATGGACTGGAAAACAGCATCTTCTTACTATGAAACTCGTCTTAGCGACGCTCTAAATGTGCAGCGACACGCGGTAAATTTAGCCAACTTACCCCAAGCTGAAGTTCCTGCTCGATTAAAAGAGGTACTTTTACAAGAAGCAGAACCAACTCGTCGTCAACTTGAAAGACTTAGAAAGCGTGAGTTTCGCATCGCTGTTGTCGGGTTAGAGAAAGCTGGAAAAAGCACATTTATTAATGCTTGGTTAGAATGCGATTTACTTCCAGCAAAGGGAGGCAGATGCACATTTACAACAACACAAATTTATTCAGTTGAAAACGAGTCAGAACAAAGGCTGGAAGTACAAGCGAGAACTGAAGAAGAGTTTATCAACTTACTCAAGGAACTGGAGAAAGTAGGGGCGAAAGAAGACCTAAATACTATACGAGCAAACGAAATAACTTTACAACAGGTAAGAAGAGAAGGTAATCTGACTTTTCCCTTTACTAGACTCGAAGATATTAGAGAACCACTCAAGAAGTATGTAGCAGATGAAAAGTATGCTCACGCTGTTTTAGAGGCGAGACTTTATACTAACAAGCTTGCTCAGGCTGAAGGGATTGTTTTTTATGATGTTCCCGGTTTAGATTCAGGTTTAGCAAAGCACGTTGATGAAGCACAAGCAATGCTCTCTGACTGTGATGCGGTGATATTGGTACAGCGGTTTACTAGCCTCCGAGAAAAGGAACTAGAAATAATCAAGTTTACCGAACTTGGCGATAAAAACGTCACCGTTGCTGATAAGCTTTTTGTATTTTTAAGTCGGATTGATTCATTAGGTAGTGCAGAGGCGCTTAAAACACATATTGAAGAAGCATCTCAAGACTGGTTAAAGCGTGCAAAGCTTCCACCTGAACGCATTGTATATGGTTCAGCCGGAGCCTATCTAATTTTGAATGGTTTAGCAGGAGAACAGACTAAGTTAGAGATTGGGGATGCAAGTAATATCGAAGCTCAGTTGAAGAGACTGACTGGAATTACCGATGACGCAACTCTGAATAAAAATGGTACTGGCATTCCAGAAATTAAGGAAAAAATATTTAACTATATCAACACTGAGCGTGTCTCGATTTTAAAAAAAAGATGCGAAGCGTCTATCAATAAAATTTTCAGCAATTCAGAACAGATTTATATTACAGTCAGCAAAAAGTATCCCGAAAATCCTGAAGAAGCCAAGCTATTTGAAGAAAATAATCGGCGGGTTTTATTTACCGAATGGTGGAATCAAAAATGGGAAACAATCAAAGCTGATTTACAAAAATATTATGAATATTCGGTTGTAAACAAATCCTTAGATAGTTCTAATGCTAAGTCATTCACTCAAATAGAAAAATTTAGAGAACGATATTTACAAATCGTTGACAATGAAATGCAGAAACTCAGGGAGGAAACATTTAAAAAGAAAGATACTATCTTTCTTGCTAACTCCAATCCAGAGTTTGACCGCATGAAAGCCAATTTTGCTTGGCGTGATGATTTGTACGGTGATATTAGTAAGCTTCTCTCTGCAATTGCTCATCAACTTGCTTTAGAACTTAAGGATGAAGCATTAAAATTAGTTGAATATATGACAAGTTTATTATGGGAAAGTAATCAAGTAAAACCCAGGCTCATTGAAAATTCAGAGGAATATTTTTTAGCAAAACTAGAGAATAGCTTAAGCGTATTATTTTTACGCTTTGCACGTCCAGTTGCTGAAGCGCTGATTCGCGGCCCAGTTAATAGTGATACTCGAAATAAAATAATCAAAAGTTTAGGGGTAGATATTGAAATCATTGATAACTACTATAGTGGGGAAGAAGCTGCATTTAGGGTTCTCAAAAAATATGTAAAATATGGTTCAGATTTACTATTTAATTCGGAGATTCGGCAACAAGTATTAGGAGTTACAGGAATAGCAACACAAATTGCTGGTGTAGCAGCGCACATAGTGGGAGATTTTTCTAATGACATAAAATCGCCACAAGAAGAAGCTGTAGTTTTTGAGATAGGAAATGATATTAGTGCGTTTGAAGAATACTTAATTTATGCAATTTTCAGTGCGGCTGGTTTTGAGTCATACTGTATTCAAGAACTGAAGGGTTTAGTTGATAGTTTCCGAGACAAAGAAGGTACTTGGACTGGCGTTGCTCTCAATGAGTGGTTGCAGGGAAATCCACTTCTGTTTGCTGAAATACCTGATAACTTGAAGTCACAAGAATCGAATTTAGAAGTTAGCGAACGATTGAGGCAATTATCTATTGCTTTAAAAAGAAGTCGTTCGCCGGAGGTACTGTGAGGGACTGAAACTACAGGAAAATAGACCTTTTGCAAAAGTCCTTTTAATGAAATTATAAGGACGGGCTCTCCGGCCCATTCCACAAAAATCATCTTTTCTTGTGGAATGGGCCGGAGAGCCCGTCTTAGCTATTTTTTGCAAGAGGTCTAATTTAACATAAGTCTGCGAGTCCGATCGCCCAAAACATCTTCCACCATCATCAATCCGCTTCTAAATCGCCGGAATCATCCCCGATCGCACCCTTAACATCCTCTCAGCAACGGCGGATGCACCAAAAGAAACCTAAAACCCAGGAAGTAGAGGGGGAGTACGTTTGATGCGTTTGTGCGCGTAAATGGCGCGATCGCCCCCCTCAAGTGCAATTCCTAACCTCGTATCAATCTCCCTGCGGCAAATTCTCCAGCCAAACCTCTAAATCCTCGATCGACTGAAAATCTAACAATTCCTCTGCTAGAGTTTCAATTTGCTCGATCGACAAATCAGCAATTCTAGTCGTGATAGATGCCGGTAATGTTCCAACTCGCCGATTTAACAGACGGCGATTTAACTGACGTAAAATCAAGGCTCTTCCTTCTTGTTCGCGGCCTTGAACAATGCCTTGGACAATGCCTTGTTCAATGCCTTGTTCAATGCCTTCTTCCTTAGCTTCCCGATAAAACCGAGTTTCCTCAAGCGTAATCCCTAACATCGCCTCTGCCTCCCTTCGGTTCAAATTTGTAAACTTGTACACCAGTATCGTCGTCAGCATCTCTATTATGGCGCGACTCGCTGCCTCAGATTCCTCCCGCTGCGATCGCGCCAGCAACAATCGCGCCACTTCCGGCGTACTCGCTTCGTCGATCGTCGTCAAAGCCATCAGCGCCACCCCCAGCGGCAACTGTTCAATATCCCCCAACTCATCCAAATATACCCGATGCACCTGATTGCAGTTCAAGAGCGCTCTATACGGATGCGTTTCTGATTGTTCAGTCGATCGACTCGGATAAATTACCACCGCTTCCCAATCTGTAAATCGCTGACGGTTGCGATAAAAATACAAAAACGACTCACCAAACAATCGCTCATAAAGCAATTCATCCCGCTGAAACTGCACCTCACAGAAATATACAACTCCAGGCTCAGCATCCGGTGGCAAAAACACCCCATCAATTTCAAACTTCGGTTCCTTCACAGCAACGGAGTCAAATCGATACTGTTCCGCATTCGATGGTGACTCTTCCAATAGCTCAAACAGCAGCGTCGGAGCTTCTTGAAATAACTTGTAAAATATTGAATCTCGACGCATTAACCCAACATCTCCTCTAACCTATGCAAATGCTCGAACCGTCAGTCGATTTTAGATTTTAGATTTTAGATTTTAGATTTGACTCGCCTTGATAAATCTGGGAGGTTGAGCTTTAGTCTAAAATTTGGGGAGTATCCACAACGATTGTCGGGGGCTTCCGTTTTTTTGCTGGTTGCAAAAACAGCAAATGGGTAATCAGCTCAATCAATTCTAAAGGATTCCAGATAGCCCCAGATCAAAAAACATCCTATATTTTCAGTCCTAGACGCACTCCCGACCAAGAAACGGGGTTTTTTACTTAATCTTCGAGTACGAACAAAGGATTTTCCTAAAAAAACCCGGTTTCTGGCCCCCTCTGCTTAAGTCCTAATTTTGTTAATCGGCGATCGAATTTCGCCCATCAGCATTCCGTGTTTCCTTACTGGGAACTCGTCCAACCTCAAGCCCTCAGCCAGAATCAACAAGTGTGACTTGACAGGGTGACACTCGTCTGGTGGGTCAATAGTAGCTTGTTGGATGCGTCCGCGCGATCGCCCGCCCGTACCTCAACAACCGCCAAAAACTCAGAATTGCCACAAAAATTCAAAATCCCAAACCCAAAACTGCCCAACGCCAGTACGATCGATCTAGTTAGCAAAAATAAGTAAAAACACTACCGGAGTAATTTTTATGGATCTGGTCGTACTCCAGAACTGGCTGGACAACATCTCCTTTGCCGTTTTGTTCTCCACAATGCTCATTTACTGGGTTGGCGCAGCATTCCCCGGCATTCCCTACCTGTCGGCCCTAGGAACCGCAGGAATGGGCGTCGCCAACCTATCCATCGCCGCTTTACTCGGTTCTCGATGGATAGAAGCAGGCTACTTCCCCTTAAGCAATCTCTACGAATCCCTATTTTTCCTAGTTTGGGGAATCACCGCCATCCACCTAGTCGCGGAAAACATGAGCCGTTCCCGCTTAGTAGGAGTAGCCACATCCCCCGTAGCAATGGCAATATCCGCCTTTGCAGCCCTGACTCTGCCGGCAACCATGCAATCTGCAGAACCCCTAGTACCCGCCCTCAAATCAAACTGGCTGATGATGCACGTTAGCGTCATGATGCTCAGTTACTCAACTTTAATGGTAGGAGCCCTGCTGGCGATCGCCTTTTTAATCGTCACCCGCGGCCAAAAAATCGAACTCACCGGTAGTTCCTTCGGCACCAACAGCAACCGCAACGGCAACTATCGCCTCCAACGCCATCAAAACCCCGAACCTCAAATTGCAGAAACCAGCGCCGACAGCGCATTAGTTTTCAGCGAACCCTCTTTCAACTCCAACAATAACGGTTTGGGCACCACCGCAGTCCTTGAATTAGCAACCGTTCAAACCGCATCAACCGCCCCAACTCAAACCGCAGAACCTCTCTCGCCCCAGCGCTTGAATCTAGCAGAAACTCTTGATAACATTAGCTATCGCATCATCGGTTTAGGATTCCCCTTACTGACAGTTGGCATTATTGCCGGTGCGGTTTGGGCTAACGAAGCTTGGGGATCATACTGGAGTTGGGACCCGAAAGAAACTTGGGCGCTAATTACTTGGTTGGTATTTGCTGCCTACCTGCACGCCCGCATTACTCGTGGCTGGCAGGGAAGACGCCCAGCAATTTTAGCAGCCACAGGTTTTGTGGTAGTTTGGATTTGCTATCTAGGCGTTAATCTGTTAGGCAAAGGTTTACATTCCTACGGTTGGTTTTTCTAATTCCTAATCCACCAAGGGGCCACAGAAGAACAGGATAAGTCAAAGAATCGGGATTAATATCATCTCCGGTTGTAGGGTGGGAAATTCCCACCTTACTCAACCAGCGAGATTCTAATAATTAACTTCCTCTTCCTTCTTATAACTTCGGTCTTCCTCACATCCGTTACATCCGTTACATAATCCGTTGCCGAACTTCCTTCATTAAAATAAGGACAATTAATATGGACGAATCCCCAATATTTCCCCAAGAAGACGATGTGGTGTCTGCCCCTACCAGCGCTTTGATGTATCAATGTACATTCAAAGTCAGCGAATTTATGGCAATCATGCAGTCAAAATTGGTAGACGAAAAATTATTCTCAGACGGCCTGGATTGCGAGCTATTAAGTGCTGGAAAAGACTGGACTAAAGGAAAACTTAGAATGCGTCTGGAGTTCATTCCGCTTGAACCAGAAATCAAAGAACAAAAAGCCCTTCCTGCCGCTGCCGAAAGCTCAGACACCCTGCAAAACTCTGCGGTAGATAGCTCAACTAAAACCGATATAGATGAGCCATTAAATCAATGTGACTCAACAGAAATAAGTAATCATTTTCCTATTTCTAGGTATCCAGACCGCGACCCCCAAAGTATAGGAATGTGGAGCTAGGAAGGCAAAGATTGAGAGATTGGGAGAGGGGGATGGTTCCCCTTCTTTGCTGAAAATCCATCCGTTAAATCCCGGACACTGCTCGTTTTCTAAGGAATGAGAATTAAATAACTTCCACAAGTTTGTGGGATGGGCGTCCCGCCCGTCCTTTTT
>NZ_JAUBUB010000162.1:0-7486 GCF_036705265.1 Microcoleus sp. B4-C2 | reverse complement strand
CGTCCAAAAAGGACGGGCGGGACGCCCATCCCACAAACTTGTGGAAGTTATTTAATTCTCATTCCTAAGCTGTTCGGCATTTAAAAGACGATAGTAGGGTGCCCAGCGTACAGAAGTGTTTCCCGCATAAGCGCGTAAGTGTTATAACTGACGCACCATACAAGCCTCGTTACTGGTTTAAATGCTCCACAGCTTAAAGCCTATTAACCAGAAAGTTCCTTCAGCAGTTGCCAACAAAATATCAGCTTCATCGATCGTCGATACAGGGCGAATAATTTTTGACCATCGACAAACAGTTTCGTCCATCAGCCGTTCTCTCGTAACTAATACTGTCTGCGATGTCTTTGATTAATTTTAGGCCCCGCCCGCCCGGAGAGTGAATATCGACTTTTTCCGAAATATCTTTGATTTTTGTCTCTAAATCAAACGGATCGCCCGAATCCCAAATTTTAATCTCTAAAGATTCAGCGAACACCGCCACCTGAATGTCAACAGGCAAATCCGCTGGTTTGCCCTTGTGGGCGTGACGCACCGCATTCGTAAAGCCCTCAGCCAAAGCCAACTGACACCTGATCCACACACTTGTAGGGATTCGCGAGTCGTACAATTGTGCAAACCACGACAAAACCCAGCTTAATCCATTCAGACCTGTATTGACTTGAAGATCCGCTTTTTTTAGCATCGGCAACTTTTCGGAACCCTTTAATTCAATCACGCTCACCACACAAGTTCTTCATCGGCCGGTGGGCAAAATACAACGAGACAAAATACAACCAGATAAAATACCACGAGACAAAGTATAACGGCGGCCAAATTGAATGGTTGTTTGAGGATACTAGCTTTGGTGGGCCGTCGATCGATGTTTAATCCACTAATCGGTTAGCCATTATACCATAAATAGCACTTCCATGTCAACCATCGCCTGTGGCAAATAAAAGTCTATAAAAATTTATATTCTGAGTATAAACTGAGTGAAGTTCGATCGCGCCAAATTTCTATCAAATTTTAACGTAAATTGAACTCACCGACCCGCCCTCAAAAGCAATTACCTCGAAAGCGATGTCAATCAACTATACTCAATCTCAGACAAGGGCGCTGACAGGATATATTTTAAATGACCCCCAGACCTTGAAAAACTTGTAGTACCTAAGTGCCCATGTTTCAAATTCTGGTTATTGACGATGATACGGCTGTTCAAGAACTGCTGAGAAGAACCCTGAAAAAACAGGGTTACGAAGTAACAGTAGCAAGCAATGGCGAAGACGGTGTAGCCCAGGCGCAAAAATTGCGTCCGGCCCTGATAATTTGCGATTGGATCATGCCGCGCTTGACCGGCATAGATGTTTGCCGTCGAGTCAAGGCAGATCCGGATCTGTCAACTACACAATTCTTTTTGTTGACTTCTTTGGGTTCGATCGCCGATCGAGTCAAAGGCCTCGACGCCGGTGCCGACGATTTTATCTCCAAGCCGATCGAACTCAACGAGTTACAGGCAAGAGTACGCGCGGGATTGAGGCTGCACCAACTCAGCCGAGATTTGAAAATAGCCAAGCAAAGTCTGGAAGCAGAGTTAGCCGAGGCCGCCGAGTACGTGCAATCGCTGCTGCCAGATCCGATGACGGAACCTTTCAGCATCGAAGCAAAATTCATTCCCTCCCGGCAGTTGGGGGGAGATTGCTTCGACTACAACTGGCTAGATGCCGATTATTTGGCGATTTACTTGCTCGACGTAGCCGGTCACGGTTTGCGGGCGGCGCTGCCTTCTGTGGCCGTGCTGAATTTGCTGCGATCGCGCACGCTCCCCAACATAGACTACTACAAACCCAGCGACGTTTTGCGCGCCCTCAACACCACCTTCCAGATGAGCTACCAAAATGACAAGTATTTCACCATCTGGTACGGCGTTTACAACCGCATTTCTCGCCAGCTAGTTTATGCCAGCGCCGGCCATCCACCGGCAGTGTTAATTTCCCAGTCCCCTGCGAGCACCGCTAAAATCCAGCGATTAAAAACCCCCGGAATGCCCGTCGGGATGTTCCCTGACGCCCCCTATGTCGATAATTGCTGCGATGTCGAGGATTTGAGCACTCTCTACATCTTTAGCGACGGGGTATACGAGATCCACCAACCTGACGGCAATATCTGGGGGCTTGACCCTTTCGTAGATTTGTTAGCAGCTTACAACGGTGCAAGTGCCGACCAGTTAGAGCTGGTTTTGAACTACATTCAAAAGTTGAACGCTAAAGCAGTTTTTGATGATGATTGGTCTTTACTCAAGGTAAACTTTGGCTAGCTGACTTCTTGCAGTGCATCTGTGACAAAATAGCAAGAAGACAGCAGCCCAAAGATTTAGTTAGTTGAGAGAATTTTGCTATTAAAAGCATCGCGGGTCTGAAATATCTCGAAAACTCGATCCATGCTGGTGAGTTCAAATAAAATGCGGATTTGCTCGTTGATAGAACAGACAACTAATTGACTCCCAGCGGCCCGGACTGTTTTAAGCGCCAAGACTAAAGCGCCTAAACCAGAACTATCCATAAATGTCACATCAGTGAAGTCTATCAATACCACATCGGCTCCCGCTTCCACGAGGTCGCTAATCTCTTGGCGGAATTGACTTGCCTTGGTGCCGTCTAAAATGCCAGAGGGCTGAATAATTTTAACTACAGGACTCATATTTTGCGGTGGGAATGTCAGAATTTCTAGCCAGACTAGGCTAGTATAGCTGCGAGATGGACTCCGAGCCAAATAAGAGAGGGGGAAAGCGCCAGAGCCTGAGAGCGGGAGAATAGTTTTGAGTGCAAAAGATGGTGCTCGTCGCGGATCTTAAGGCCGATCGCAGTCGCAGCGCTTCGCCGGGAGTGAATTTTGAGAGGGGGACAATCTTTGTTCTGCCGAATGCCTTCTGGTATGAATCAAACTGGGCTAACTTTGGCGCGGTAGAGCAGTTTTTCACCTTGTCTGTAGCCTGTGTAGCGGACTGTGACGGGTTCTCCGGGTTCGGCTGTTCCTTCCATTAGCTGGTGCTGTTGGGGGTTGTAGGGAATCTCGGCTCCGACTGGGGCGATCGACTCCACTCCCCAATGCTCTAATAACTGCTCGACTGGCCGCAGCAAGGGCAGTAGTTTCTGAGCCCGCAAGTTGTGATTTTCCTGAGCTTTGCTCGCAGCAGTCGGCCACTGCAACATCCAAGATTCTAAAATTTGCAGGCTAGATAGCTGGAATTCCTGCATCAAAGATTCTCGCTGCTGTTCGATCGAAGCTTGCAGGCGCTGATATTCTTGTTCTACGGCTGTCGGTGGTGCCTTTTCTAACTCTACATAGTTGGGCGTCAAGGTTGCGAGCAGTTCGGTTAAGGAAATTTGCAAAGCTTGACTAATTTTGAGCAGGATGTCGGCTCGGGTTTGCAAAGCTAAGCCGCGACGCAGGCGACTTAGCTGGATCTCGGAAACTCCTGCTTTTTGGCTGAGTTCTCGATCGCTCGAAAGCCCCGCCTGTTGCATCAGCCGTTGCAGTTGAGGAGCATAATCTGGAATATTGGCGGTCACGAAAAATTCATCCAAATTAACTATTAGCCGGGAAGTCCCTCGGTATATTTAGAGGGGATTAATCAGAGCGCGGCGCGAAGTACCCCGTTGGGAATTACGCCCGCGTGATGAAAGGCTCGTCGGGTGTAGGTACGGAAACCGACAATTATTCTTTTATACCCCAAGATGACCGGGAAATACTCTGATACTATATTAGCAAGTGGGGGTGGAACTACCTCACTATAAAAAGCCTTTGAAAAAAAAGAAAAAGAAGCCTGTGGTCTAACTGTACTCAGTTGACCGTCAGGTTTGTTCACTAAATGGACATATTCTCGATCGTAAACTGTCACGAGCCTTAACGAAATACATTTTTGGGGCGGGCTGTTCGGCCCGCCCCACAGCAGTTTCGCAATTTATGAAGATGCAAGTTCAATTATTGACAGTTGGCTATCTGACGCCTACTTTTTCGGGGCTGGCGGCTGTTGCAGTTGTCGCAGAACCTTGCAAATGCGCTTCTAGGAACCACAAACGCTTGTCAATTGTCCGCGAAATTTCGGTGTACAGATCCGCTGTATCGGCATCGCCGAGTTCGCCTGCTTTGTCGATGGCGACTCGCAGGTGTTGGGCGTAGGGCGCGTAGCGATCGGCTAAAGCCGTCACATATTCTTTGCCGTCTAAAATGTCGAAAGGAAATTCTGGCAAAATCGAATCTGCGGCGGCTGTGCGGGCTGTTCCTACAGCCAAACCGCCCAAAGCTGTGACTCGTTCTGCAACCGTATCAACGTATTCTTCGAGTTCTGTTGCCATTTCGTCAAATAGCAAGTGCAACTGGTAGAAGTCCATGCCTTTGACGTTCCAGTGAGCTTGCTTGACTTGAGTTTTTAAGTCCAGAGTCGTTGCTAGCGTTGCGTTGAGCAGCCCGACTACTTGAGAGCGGGTGGCGGCTGACATATCGATGCGGGTGGGGTAAAGATGTTGTTTGTGGTTGTTGGTAGTCATAGGTTTTTAGCTTGTTATTAGTGATTGTCGATCGAATATCTTAGAAAGCTTTGGGCGATCGAATATTTGCCTGTCATGAATTTCTGTTGAGAGGCTCAGGCTAAGTGCATCTGCAACACGGTACGGGGAGCTCGGCGTACATTACAGCGGATAGTTTCTAAACCGAGACGCTGGCAAGCTTCGTACCGATGGCAACCGGAAAATCCGTAATACTGACCATCTACTTCTAGCACGTCGATGGGTTCGTTTAAACCTACCTCGCGGATGGATTCCATAAGGGCGGCGACTTTGGTTTGGTCGTTGACTCGTGGCAGGGGGCGGCGAATCTGGTTGAGGGGTATTTCTTCGATCCTCATGGCTGCTCTCTTTTTTGCTTCTTGTTAAATCATACTCGTAATGACTTCGACTTGTCAATAAATATGAGGACTTACGCAAAAACCAGGTTTCTGCGGGGAATATGGGGGTTAGACAATCCCAACTACTGCTATCTGGCCCGGAAATCCCATACAAATAGCTATGAATGGGCAACACTGAGCACAGGCAGGATTTTTCATGCCTTTCGATAGATCGATCGACCTCAACCTTCTAGGTACAGTGTGAGAAAAGATAAATTGTGGCTTGAAATTATGGCATCCTCCCAACCCCTCAAAGGCATTGAATTGATCGACTGCGCCAAAGCTAACGCCCAACAAGGAATCGCCACAGCCGCGAAGCTTTGCGGCTACGGAGGCGACCTCAACACCTTCGAGCGGGAACTGAAACAGGCTTGCCAAGACATCGGCGTCGAAGTCAAGGAGTTAAACGACTTGATTACGACTCAGCAGATGATGAAACAAGGAATGGGTATTGAAGTCGCTCCAGATACTCCCTCAGAACTCTAGGCTCAATCTCCACTGCACCAGTTTGAGAGCTAAGAGTGCCCTGACACCCGTATTTTGAGTCTGCTAGCTGAGGCAGGCTAGAATGTTTTGCATGGGAGCTTCCGACTTTTGGCAGGAGTCGTGTTTTCTCCCGCGAAGAGGGTGCTTTCTGGAGGGTGCACAGATTGTTAGGAGGACTGTCGTGTCAGATCAGCAAGACCGAATAATGCGTTTGTTTATAGAGGAGGCTAAGGAGCACCTCGATACTCTAGAAAATGGTTTAGTGGATTTGAAGTCCACGATGAAAGACCCCGAAAGCGTCCAAGAGATGTTTCGAGCCGCCCATTCCGTGAAAGGAGGGGCGGCTATGCTTGGCTTAGATAGTATTAAAACAACCGCTCACCGCTTGGAAGATTGTTTTAAGGTGCTCAAGGACGGGCCCGTTAAGCAGGTTGACCAAACGGCAGAATCCCTATTTTTAAAGGGAGTTGATACGCTTAAGGACTTGCTGGGGCGACTGGAGGGGCCTTTCGGCTTGAGGAATGAGGAGGGAGAAAAACTTGTGCAGCAGGTGATGCCTGTTTTTGCTCAACTGGAAACTCACCTCACTAAATTGGCGTCGGGTAAAGTGCAGGCTGCTGCTGGGTCTGGTACGCCCGCCGCTCCAACAGCGGGCGCTGTGCCGGCGAATTTTGCTGTTGAAGTGATGACTTTACTCAAAGAAATGTTGCAGGTGTTCAAGCAGAAAGAATCGGCTGCTAGTCGCTCTGAGTTGACGGCTGTGTGCGTTCGCCTCTATAAGTTGGGAGGTAAAATAGAGACTTGGCAAAATTTAGTAAAAACAGCTAGAGCAGCGATCGTTAATCCCAAAAACTCTTATAAAGTCTTAGCTCCGTTGATTATCAAAGAACTCAAGGAAGCTGGCGATTTAGTACAAGTGGGGAAAGTTAAGACGATCGTTCCGAGTAAAAATTTGCTACTTTTGGCAGCAAGCCCAAAACCAGCCCCAGCAGCCCCAGCAGCCCCAGCAGCCCCAGCAGCCCCAGCAGCCCCAGCCTCCGCGTCGAAGCAAGTCGCACTTCCCGCCGAACCGAAGGCGGTAGTCAAGCTTTTGCTCAAAACTTTCAACAAAAAGCAACTCTCGGAAATCGCCAAGTTACTGGTTAACGCCATCAAATCCTCGAACTAGGATGTGTGGCAGTAGAAGATAGAGTTGAGCAGCAACTCGAAAAAATTCACTCATTCGAGATTTTTGCCCTCTACCTTCTACTGTTGGGCAACCCTGCGTTAGAATTAGTGAATATATCGGCGTGCAATATTGTACCAGAATTAAAAATCGAGCAGGCTTTATAAGGCGGTAGCTGTGAAACCAATTAGTTCATTAGAAGATGCTTTAAACCGCTGTCAGGCGATGGGAATGCGCTTGAGCCGCCAGCGTCGATTTATTCTAGAACTTTTGTGGGAGGCAAAAGAACACCTCTCTGCTCGCGAAATCTACGATCGCCTCAACAAACAAGCTCATTCGATCGGGCATACTTCTGTTTATCAAAATCTAGAAGCTTTGTCGAAAGCAGGGATTATTGAGTGCATAGAACGCTCGGAGGGACGCTTGTACGGCAATGTCAGCGATTCTCACTCTCATGTCAATTGTCTTGATACGGCTCAGATTCTCGACGTTCATGTGGAATTGCCGATCGACTTGATCGAGCTAATTCAAGAGCAAACGGGTGTCAAAATAGTAGACTACCGGATAGATTTCTACGGATACCGATCGGCCGAGTCCGCCACCCAAGCATCGAGTGTCAGCGATACGTCAAAGGCTTCGTAACGGATAAAGCAGCGGCTGTTGGAAGCAAAACCGATATTTGTACTGAGCCGATCGGTGGTATAAAATGATTTAAGTATTTAGCTGGGTTCGATCGGGCTTTTTGCCGTCGCCAGCCGGAATTCGGCACAGTAGAAAAAAAATGAAAACAGAAAAATGAAACTCGATCGGCAAGTTTGGCGATCGGGAATAAAATTTACGACTAAGGATCGCGAATTAAATAACTTACAATTTTAATTGTTATTGTGGGATGGGCGTCCCGCCCGTCCTTTTTG
>NZ_JAUBUB010000161.1:0-7565 GCF_036705265.1 Microcoleus sp. B4-C2 | reverse complement strand
AATCAGTTGGCGTGTCATCACTGATGCCCTCTAAACACTATCTTTATTCTATGCAACTTCATATAAAATTGGTATTAGTCCAATTTCATAATCAACCGTAAAGTCTTCCCCCGAAAACAAGCTAATATTCTGCTGCAAAATCTTCCTGACTTCCAGCAGTACCGGAGTAATAATCATTTCCGAGCGAGCTTTTTCGCTACCTGTGGCCACAGCTACGGGTAAACTATTTGCCAAAAAATCTGTCAGGGTTGCACTCGGAGCGATCGGAGTTATTTGCGGTAGAAATCGCGGCCCTTCTACAGTTATTAATCCAAAGGCTTGTTTAACTTTGATAATTGAGGTGAACTCGCTGTAAGACATCGCTCAATTTATCCTACTACTTATTACTGCCAAATTGTCAACCCCTAAAGGTCGATAAATTGTATCTCTTTGCTGATAACTCCGCCCCAAAGAACTAATCGCATTTTGCAAATCTTCCACAGATTGACAACTGCCACCAACCGCACCGGCCATCGTTGTAATGTGCTCTTCCATCAATGTACCGCCGATGTCGTTGCAGCCCCATTTCAGCGCTTCTTTAGCTCCATCTAAACCTAATTTTACCCAACTCGGCTGGTGATTGGAAATCACATTGCCTAAGAAGATCCTCGATACAGCGGTGAGTAACAAAGTATCTGCTAAAATTGGTTGGTCGCGGCCGACTCGACTCCGCAAAGGTGCCGGTGCTTCCTGTCCGACAAATGGTAGTAAAATAAATTCTGTAATGCGTGCCCCATAGTTTTGGTCGATCGCAGTTTGTTGGAGCGATCGCACTTTTTCTAAATGCAAAACCTGCTGCCCAGCCGTCTCAATATGCCCGCAAAGCATCGTACTCGTTGTCGGCAAACCCAGACTGTGAGCAGTTCCCACAATTTCCAGCCAAGTTGCCGAATTTAGTTTTTCCGGGCAAATCACCCGTCGCACAGAATCGTCGAGAACTTCCGCCGCGGTTCCCGGCATCGAACCGACACCCGCATCCTGCAAAGCCGAAATTACATAGCTGAAACTAAGATTATCTCCTCTGGCAATAAATTCTATTTCTTGGGGCGAAAAAGCGTGCAAGTGCAACTGAGGAAACTTATCCTTAATAGTTTTCACCAATTGCAGATAATAAGGTAAAAATGCGCCGTTCAGCTTAGCTTGAAGATTTAAGCCGCCCTGCATACAAATTTCCGTTGCACCCCGCTGCACTGCATCAGTTGCCTTTTCCTGAATTTGAGCTGCATCTAACCAAAAAGCGCCCTCATCTCCCTCGTCGCGGCGGAATGCACAAAAACTGCAATGCTGCTCGCAAATGTTAGTAAAGTTAATATTCCGATTGATAACGTAGGTGACAGTATCCCCTGATTGTCGGCGCCGGAGCAAGTCAGCGGTTGTTTGAATAGAAGCTCGCGCGTCTGGCTCTGTTTGCTGCAAAAGTACCAATGCCTCTGCAGAAGAAATGTTATAACCTTGTAAAGCTCGATCGAGAATTGCATCCACAGTTTTCTTTTTAACTCAATTACAGAATTACTGACTAGAATTAAGGCGTTTTTATATTTTAACTAATCAATTATGGAGGAACGATATTTTACAATCTCAAGTTCTACCAAACTATCCTTGACTTTCTGAACACTGAAATTATGGGCAGCTACCAACCAAATCAGGTATTGCCAGTGCCGTCGGGGCCCTTGCAAATTCCTGCTATACAGACTTTCGGTTCAACTTTTACAGATGCACGCACAGCGGAAATTTATTTTTCCCTCGTCATTCCCACCTACAACGAGTCCAGGAATATCCAGAGTATTGTGGAAAAATTGAGCCAATTGCTCGATGGCATCATTCCCGGCAACTACGAATTAATTGTAGTCGATGACGACAGCCCCGATCGCACTTGGGAAGTCGCCCTTTCCCTGACACCGGAATATCCGCAATTGCGGGTGATGCGCCGGGAAGACGAGCGGGGACTTTCCACAGCGGTGATTCGCGGGTGGCAGGCGGCTAGGGGCGAGGTTTTGGGCGTCATCGATGCCGACTTGCAGCATCCCCCGGAGACGCTGTTGCAGCTTTTAGCAGAAATTCAGCGGGGAGCCGATTTGGCCGCTGCGAGTCGTCACGTGGGCGAGGGCGGGGTGAGCGACTGGAGCGTTGTCAGGCGATTTTTATCGCGGGGCGCTCAAACCGTGGGGTTGGTGATCCTGCCGGGAGTGGTGGGCCGAGTTTCCGATCCGATGAGCGGGTATTTTATGGTGCGGCGCTGTTGCATAGCCGGCAAAACCATGAATCCTGCTGGCTACAAAATATTGATTGAAGTGCTCGGCAGAGGCGATATCCGCTGGATTGGAGAAGTTGGTTACGTGTTTCACGAGCGGCAAGAAGGGGAGAGCAAAGTTAGCTGGAAACAGTATATTGAGTATTTGCAACATTTGCTTCGGTTGCGGTTTGCCCGCTGGCCGATGGGCAGATTCCTGCGGTTTGGCGTGGTTGGTTTCAGCGGCGTTTTTGTGGATATGGGAGTTTTTTACTTGCTGCGGACTGTCCTCGGTTTGGGGCTGACTCGCAGTGCCATTTTTTCTGCTGAAGTGGCAATTTTCAATAATTTTTTGTGGAACGATTTATGGACTTTTGGTGATATTTCTAAGCGGCAGCCGGGAAAGCGCCAGCGCTTGAAACGGCTGTTGAAATTTAATGTGATTTGTTTGATTGGCTTGATGATAAATGTGCTGCTGGTGAATGTGCTGTTTAATGTTTTTAAGGTAAACGAATATTGGGCTAAGTTGATTGCGATCGCAACTGTGACTCTGTGGAATTTCTGGATCAATATGAAGCTGAGTTGGCGGGTGACGGACGTGAAGTAGGTAATGGGAAATGGGTAATGCGAAATGGGTAATTGGTAATTGATAATGGATAAAATGACTGATGGCTAATGACAAATTGGTCTCCTGCCCTATGCCTTTGAATGACCGAAAGCATCTAGGATACAAGCCCCCGGATTTATCTCGCGCAAGTCAATGCTTCAATTCTAAAATCTAAAATCTAAAATCTAAAATCGATTGACTGAATTAATGATTAAGAACAAACAACTGTTGTTGCTATTTCTGTGGACGGCGATCGCCTTGATTTTGCGCTTTGCCAATTTGGACTCGAAACCGCTGTGGACAGACGAGTTTTCGACTCTAGTTTTTAGTTTGGGTAACAGTTTTCGCGGGGTGCCGCTCGATCGCGCGATCGAGCTTTCTACATTATTACAACCGCTGCAATTGCGCCCCGATGCTGACACCGCCGACGTGCTCCGCAATTTGCTACTAGAAAGCAACCATCCACCAGTATATTTTATGCTCGCTCATTGGTGGATGCAACTGTTTGGGCCGACCGAGGATAGTTTAGTTTGGATTGGGCGCGCTCTTCCTGCATTATTGGGTGTGATTTCAGTTCCCGCTATTTACTTTTTAGGCAAGTTTGCTTTTAGTTCCCGTTTAGTCGGTCAATGTGCGGCCGCGATGATGGCAGTTTCTCCCTACGGCATTTATCTCGCTCAAGAAGCTCGCCATTACACTTTAGGAATATTATTAGTTATTGCCTCTCTTTTTTGCCTCGTCTTAGCTGCAAAAAAGCTACAAAAGCGTGCTCACCTGCCTATTTGGGCGGTGCTGATTTGGGTGGTTGTTAACTGTTTGGGAATAGCGGTTCACTACTTTTTTGTACTGACTTTGTGTGCCGAAGCAATAGCATTAATTGCTGTAATCTGGCAGCAGTTTAATGGAAAGTTGCTAATTGACAACAGCCAGCAGCCTAATATTTGGCAATTTCAAATCATGTGGCGGCTTTTCGCAGTAGCCGTGGGCACTTTGGCTGGCGGTTTAATTTGGCTGCCGATATTTTTGTCAAATAAATACGGTAGCGAACTAACTAATTGGATTGTCAGTGGCGATCGCACATTTTTAAGTTGGGTTAATCCGATTTTTCAAGCTTTAGCTGGATGGATCACTGTCATCTCTCTGCTGCCGGTGGAATCGCCAAATTTGGCAGTAGTAGTTGTATCGGCGATCGCAATGACAATATTTTTTATATTGGTGCTTCCCATCCTGTTTAGCGCTCTTAAAAATTCCTTAACAACGCCCGATACTCGTTTAGGTACTGTTATTTTCGGCGGATTTGTGCTAGGAGCAATTTTCCTATTTTTCAGCTTTGCATATATTCTTGGCATTGACCTAACTCGCGGCGCACGATACAATTTCGTCTACTTTCCGGGGGTGATATTGCTTTTAGGAGCAACCTTGGCGGTTATTTTTAACACACCTACAGCAAAAAGTCAATCGTTTAATTTACCTGCTGTGGAAATTGCTGGCAAAAAAGCAGTGGTGCTAATTTTAGTAATGGGTTTTTTTAGCGGTGTCACAGTAAATTCCAATCTTGGCTATCGCAAATATTACAAACCAGACCTTTTAATTCCGATTGTCCGCGAAGTCTCGAAAGTTCCCGTGTTAATTGCTACTACTCAAAAGACTCATGTAGAAATAGGAGAGTTGATGGGGATAGGGTGGGAATGGGAAAGAAGTTCGGCAACGGATTTTGTAGCGGATGTAACGGATGTAACGGATGTTAGGAAGAAAGAAGAAGTTAAAGCCTTTGATTCTCCGCTGTTTCTTTTGGCTAATCAGAGAAGGGAGGGGCCGAAAATAGCGGCAGGGACACTTGATAAAACACTCAGTCAATTAGAACGTCCGCTTGATTTGTGGTTGGTTAATTTTCGCGCACCTGTCAATCTAGAATCACAAAAATGTCAGGTTGAATCGCGCGATTTGCCTGCGGTGGATGGGTATGAATATCAAGTTTATCATTGTTCCTGATTTGGCGATCGCCCGCAGCTAAGGTTCGATGACTGGGGAGAGAGAGTGATAAATTTATGACTCAAGAAGTAGAGGATATAGAGTTAGCCTTACAACCGCAGTCCGGCAGGGGTTGAAACCCCTGCCTCAAAGCTAAAGTCCTCTCAAAGAGGACTAATACCAAATCCGACTTAAATACCCCCTTTATTTCTTAGTCTGCGGAGGCAGACTTCGTTTGTGTAGTAGCGGTTTCAACCGCCGAATCATCAAGGGGTGGCAAACTAAGAGTCAGCCGCAAAATGTTTAATTAAGACGCTCATCACTTCACCGGGATTTTGAGTTGGGACAAGCGGACTCCAGTCAGAAACGCAGGCAAAATTATCGCGGTGAAAAGAATGAATGACGCGGGAAACAACAGGACGAGAACTGATAATGAAAAGTTTCAAGAGTTCTCGGTTAACTGAAGTTTGCAAGTTTGGTTCTTTAGCAGGGGGCTGATTGAGTTCGGTAGTTGGATTTTCTAGCCCAACCTCGAAAGCAAGTATTAATTCGGTATTGGGTAGCATTTGCCGGATGACTGTCAGGGAAGATTCTGCTTCGCTGCGGCTGCGAAATTGCGCGACGGGTAAGCGCTGAAAGTTGGGCAGCAGTCGGTAAATAATCCAGGCATTCGCAGTTTCTGGGTTGTTCATGGCTGTATTGTAAATTGGGTATGTTTGCCCATAGCAATGTGACAGAATTGCACCTTTTATTTTTAGTGCAGTCTGTTCTGGCTATGGCTGTGCCTATCACAAGCTAGTTAAGCGCTTAAATTAGGCGCTTAATTCAATCTGTTATAATAATATGGTAAAAAAAAGGCAACGTCAACGGCAACCAGAAAATGAGTTGCCTTTTCGGAGACTGCGAGAGGACGCTAACTTGAGCCAAGAAGAGTTGGCTGTGCGGAT
Organism: Microcoleus sp. B4-C2; assembly: GCF_036705265.1. NCBI lineage: Bacteria > Bacillati > Cyanobacteriota > Cyanophyceae > Oscillatoriales > Microcoleaceae > Microcoleus > Microcoleus sp. B4-C2. The sequence goes on along the minus strand of NZ_JAUBUB010000161.1, from coordinate 1,771 downwards.
GGGGGTGTCGGCTTCGTCGGTGCGGCGATGGGAAAAGGGAGACGAACCTACGATGACTGTTCGGCAAATGAGGGATTTTTGCCGTTTGGTGGGGGTATCTTTTGATGACTTGCCGGATTATCTCAGTCGGCGAGTAGATGAGGAGGAGTCACTAGAAATTGACGGTCGGAGATTTTGAAAAATTATGAGGCTATTCGAGAACAAGCAATTTTTGGTGAGTTGCTGGTTTTAATTGCGATTGGTATCAAAAAACAACCACGCTATAATTGATGTAAGTTTTGGGAAAAACTGCAATGTTAAATTACAACTTGCCGAGGTACTTGCCCTCAGCCGATGAACTGCCTGACTCGGACGAAACGCCTGTGGATAACGAACTTCAAGAACTAATACCGGGGTTGGTAAAAGCAATATTGCTCATACTTTGGGCAGAACGCATGGACTGGTTTTTTGGCATAGATATGGGTATCTATTATCACCCTGAAAAAGCTCCAATTGTCCCCGACGGTTTCTTGAGTTTAGGAGTAGAACGGTTTTACGATGAAGAATTGCGTCCCAGTTACGTGCTGTGGGATGAAAAGGTTGTGCCAACTTTGGTGCTGGAAGTCGTTTCCAAAAAGTATCGCAAGGAATACAGCACAAAGTTGGAGGAATATCAAGCTTTAGGCGTGCTTTATTACATTATCTATTCATCTCGCCGCCGTCGCAAACCCCGATTGGAAGTACATAAGTTAGTTAATGGGAAGTATGAATTACAGTCGGGACATCCTGTTTGGATGCCCGAAATAGGTTTAGGAATTGGTTGTGAAAGGGGAAATTATTCTGGGGTGACGAGGGAGTGGCTGTATTGGTACGACGCAGAGGGAAAACGTTATCTGACTCCTGAAGAACAGGTGAACAGATTAGCACAAAAATTGCGGGAGTTAGGAGTCGATCCAAATAGTCTGAGGTGAAGTAATTATTAGAGCGATGATTTGGTAAAGCCGACATTTCTATATTCTTATGGTAGGAAGGAGCAAGTTTTTAATCTTTCCTCACACTATCGGGCACGCCCACCGCCGAAATACCCGATATCGCCTTTAAGTTTTGACACCGAATCAACTCATTAAAATCCAAACTGCGCCCTTCAATTTGCGCCACAGCCTCGATCGCCCCAAGCAAATGTCCGGCCGCTTCGGCTTCGTTGTAACCACGCCTTCCCGCGACTCTAATCGCCCCTTCGTCAGCATCTAACTCTACTTGGGAACTGCGGTTGTCGCGCCAAATTCGAGTCATGGCGAGTCCCGTCAAACCGCCCGCGATCGCAGTGCCGATCGCATCTGGCTGCAACAATTCTACAACAGTCCCGACAATTCCCGCCAGAGCTGCACCTTGATAAATATCCGGTTTAAACCACTTAAAATTGCACAGAAAACTTACATTCCGCAATAGCAATAAATCCCGCTGCGGCTTAGATAGCAGCCGCCACAAATCAAAATTAATATAAATCGGCCGAGATTGATTCCAAGGCAAAGGAAAATCGCAGTCAATTACCGTTGATTGTTGGGGCTTGTTAATAATTTTACACGTCATGCGGCCGGAAGCGGGCATCACATCTAACAGGCGGCGAATTTCTGGTTCGGGATTCATAAATTTTGGGAATTGGGAATTGGGAATTGCTTGCATCGGCATAAAAAACAACAACATCCATCAGGGGCTTGTAGATACTGTCTTGAACTGTCAAGGGGTAGCAAGTAAATAATTGGGGTCGAAAGGCTTTTGGGACTTTAAAATA
>NZ_JAUBUB010000160.1:0-7592 GCF_036705265.1 Microcoleus sp. B4-C2 | reverse complement strand
CGAAAATCCTCAAGAAAGAGCATTTATCCGTGGGGTCGCCTCTAAAATCTAAAATCTAAAATCTAAAATCGATTGACCAGCAGTGCGTCAGCCATAAAATAGTTACGCTCTCGATCATCAAATAAGAATTACTTGCATTAATATAGTAAAGCAATGACTATAGATGGCTGTAGATAGACCATCGTGTCAATTACCAGATGAAAAAATCTATCATTATAGAACAATGAGCATTTCTCGGCGTATTTTTCTTGCCAGCGGTACAGCAATGGCTGTCGTGGCCGTGGGGGAACTAACCAAAAAAGCCCCTGTCGCAGCCCAAACCGGCACTCTCAACCTTTATTCAGCACGTCACTACGATACTGATAATGAGTTGTACCAAAGCTTCACCAAAAAAACTGGGATCAAGGTTAACCTCGTTGAGGCGGATGCTGACCAACTAATTGAACGGATCAGAAGTGAAGGTGCAAATAGCCCCGCTGATGTTTTCATCACGGTGGATGGTGGGCGTTTGTGGCGGGCAAAACAAGCAGGTATTCTGCAACCTGTTTCTTCAACAGTCCTGACATCGGCAATTCCAGCAAGTTTGCGAGATCCTCAAGGTTTCTGGTTTGGTCTATCGCGCCGGGCACGGGTGATTGTTTACAACAAAAGCAAGGTGAACCCTGCCCAATTGTCAACCTATGAGGCGCTGACAGAACCTCGGTGGAAAGGCAAAGTTTTAGTGCGATCGTCCACTAATATCTATAATCAGTCTCTGGTTGGGGCTATGTTAGCAGCTCATGGAGCTCAAAAAACAGAAGCTTGGGCGCGAGGATTGGTGGCTAATTTTGCGCGTCCTCCAGAGGGAAATGATACGGCACAAATCAAGGCTGTTGCTGATGGGGTAGGCGATCTTGCCATTGTTAATACCTATTATGTAGCTCGCTTAATGAAATCGAAAGATCCAGCAGAAAAGGCGATCGCGGCGAAAGTAGGTGTATTTTTCCCCAACCAACGCGATCGCGGTACCCACGTCAACATTAGTGGTGGCGGTGTAGTCAAAACCTCCCGTAACAAAGCAGGCGCGATCAAATTCTTGGAACACCTAGCCAGCCGCGAAGCGCAACAGCTTTTTGCTAGGAGTAATAACGAATACCCTGTGATTTCAGGTGTGGCGATCGATCCTGTAGTGGCAAGTTTTGGTACATTCAAATCTGACCCTCTCAACCCTGATGTGTTTGGGAAAAATAACCCCGAAGCTTTAAAGGTTGCCGATCGGGCCGGATGGAAATAGAGGCTTTTTGAACAAGAAGCTACTCTTTGTGATTCGGCGGTTGAAACCGCCGAATCCCATCAACTTTAATTTTTAATTTTACCATCCGGCATGATAGCGCCTTTCAGGTTTGCCCCTTTGAGGTTAGCCCCAGTCAAATCAGCACTATTTAAGTCAGTTTCACTTAAATCGGCATTACTAAGATTGGCATTATTCAGTTTTGCACCTCGCAAAAAAGCCCCCTTGAGATTTGCATTACTCAAATCAGCATTTGTGAGATCGGCAGAAAATAAACCTGCTTTTTCCAGAGAAGCACCTTTTAAATTTGCACCTTTGAGATTGACGCTATCGAGTAAGGCTTCATTAAGTTTGACATTTTCTAGCATAGCACCTTCCAACTTAGCACCATTGAGATTAGCGCTTGTTAAATCAATGTCACTTAACTTAGTATCAGTCAGGTCACATCCTGGACATTGCTTAGTTTTTTGTAATGTTTCGAGGGGACCCGCCACCTGTTTTTGGCATCCAAAGGTGACAAAAATAGTAAGTAGTAACAAGGAAATTGTGCCAGTAGTGCGGATAAACATTGCTGAATTTTTATTAATCATCTTGATTTATGAAAGAAAAAGGAAGAGGGATGAAGGGTTGATACATTCTCCTGAAACCCGCCAGGGAATAAATTCCCCCTCTTATAGCTAAAGTCGGTTGAAACCGACTGAAATCCTAGCTGTATAGTCGTCTTCAGACGACTTTCGCTATGAGACAGGGGTTTCAACCCCTGTCGGACTATAGCTTTAAAAGAATCAATCACCTCTGCAAGCAGGGAAGAGATTTGGCGGTTATTGTGTTGAAGACTTGCGCGATCGCGCAATTTTCCAACTTAATAAAATAACCGGTAACATCCCCACTAAAACAATTGCCAATGCTGGGCCAGAAGCTTCAGCCAAGCGCTCATCTGAGGCAAGTTGATAAGTTCGCACAGCCAAGGTATCAAAGTTAAACGGTCTAATAATTATAGTAGCAGGTAACTCTTTCATGACATCAACGAATACTAACATCATGGCAGTTAGTAGACCTCCCGTCATCATTGGTGTATGAACTGTAACTAAAGTTTGCATCGGGCTATAACCCAAACTTCTCGCCGCATCATCTAAATTAGGCTTGATTTTGCCCAAACTTGACTCCACCGCATTTAAAGAAACAGCAAGGAAGCGAACTATATAAGCAAATACCAAAGCTGCGATCGTACCACTTAACAACAAGCCTGTAGAAATTCCAAAGTTTTCACGCATCCAACTATCAAATAGATTGTCCATTTTTCCAATGGGAACCATAATCCCAACTGCAATCACAGATCCAGGTACAGCATAGCCCATTGCCGCAACTCTAGTGCCTAACTGCACTCCTAAATTAGGATATAACCGTAACCCATAAGCCATAATCAAGGCAATAACTACGGCTAAAATTGCTGTCAGTGTTGCCAAAATTAAACTATGACGGGCAAATATCCAAAAGCGTTCATCTAAGGTGAGTTGCCAATTAGCTAAGGTCAACTTTACTAAAAGACCTCCTGGCAATAAAAAACCCAAAAACAGCGGCATCAAACAAGCAGTTACCGCTAAGATTTCCCTGATTCCTTTAAGTTGATAAGTTTGTAGTTGGCGATAGCGGCTGCTAGCTTGATAATATTTAGTCCGACTCCGCGACCAGCGTTCTAGTAATATTAAACCCAGAACAAATAATAATAGCATCGCCGCTAATTGATTGGCTGCAATTCGTTCTCCCATGCCAAACCAAGTCCGATAAATACCTGTGGTGAATGTATCCACTCCAAAATACTGAACAGTACCATAATCGTTGAGAGTTTCCATCAAAGCCAGTGCTAAACCTGCAACAATTGCGGGTCTTGCCATTGGTAAGGCAACTGTCATAAAACTGCGCCAAGGGCTACAGCCGAGTATTCTACTAGCTTCTAGGGTACAAGTTGATTGCTCCAAAAAGGCAACTCTTGTTAATAGGTAGACGTAGGGATATAAAACTAAGATTAGCATTAAGATTGCTCCAGGGAGCGATCGCACGTTAGGAAACCAATAGTCTCCATAACTCCAGCCAAAAATATAACGCAAAGCACTTTGAACTGGGCCGGAAAATTCTAAAAAGTCTGTATAAGTATAAGCTAGGACATAAGCTGGGGCCGCTAAGGGTAACAGTAATGCCCATTCAAATACGCGACTGGCCCGAAAGCGACACATTGTTACTAGCCACGCACATCCTACGCCAATCACGACAACACCCAAGCCTACACCGATCATTAACCAAAAAGAGTTGATGATATAACGGGTTAAAACTGTATCGGTTAAATGTTGCCATGTATCTTTAGCTTCAAAAAAGATACTGGATAAGACACTGATCACTGGTATGGCGATCGGCAATGCTAAAGCGATAATTGCAACTGTCCACCCACTCGCCGATAAACCGCGTAAGGTCGATCGCCATTGGATTGTCCTGATTCCTGTTTGCTGTAGTGATTTTTGGGAATTTTTCATCGCTAGTAAAAAGTCTAGCCTGCTAGTTTATCAGTAGTTGTAAACATTTGTCAAGCCTTTATGATAATTAATCTCACTAAACTGGTATATTGTAGAATAGTAAGTTGTTGATTATTTATAGCAATAATGGCTCGACCGATAATTCTGCATTTGGATGGTGTAACAAAACAGTATGCCCAAGCTGCATCACCTGCGGTGGCATCTGTCACCCTGACCTTACATCAGGGAGACATACTGGGGTTGTTGGGGCCATCGGGTTGTGGGAAAACAACGTTGCTGCGGTTAATTGCGGGTTTTGAACAGCTACAAGCAGGGACGATCGCCCTAGCAGGGAAAACTGTAGCCAGTGTTAATATGTCAGTCGCGCCGGAACAGCGAGACATTGGTATGGTGTTTCAAGACTATGCACTCTTCCCCCATTTGACAGTCGCGAAAAATGTAGCTTTTGGCTTGACGCATCAAGGAAAAGAGTCAAAGCATAATATTCAGAAAGGTGTCACCGAAGCATTAGCGTTGGTGGGATTAGAAGGATTAGAAAACCGTTATCCCCATGAATTATCCGGGGGTCAGCAACAGCGAGTGGCCCTGGCGCGTGCTTTAGCCCCTAGACCTGCGATTATTTTACTAGATGAACCATTGAGTAATTTAGATGTACAAGTACGGTTAAGATTGCGTCAGGAAGTCCGCGAGATTCTCAAAGCAACGGGAACCTCTGGTGTATTTGTCACCCACGATCGCGAAGAAGCACTTTCAATTTCAGATTGGGTAGCGGTGATGCGTCAAGGCCAATTAGAACAGTTTGGCACTCCAGAGGAAGTTTATCAAGAACCAGCATCTCGATTTGTGGCTGAGTTTGTGACGCAAGCTAATTTTGTGTCTGCATCGCTGAAGCAGGATTTTTGGGAAACAGAAGTAGGTTGTTTTGCTGTTAAACGAGATTCATGTTCACAAGTTCCCTGTGATGTTTCTACTCAAGGAGAATTGATGATCCGGCAGGAAGACTGGAGTTTATACTTAGATGAAGATTCGCCTGTTGTGGTTTGCGATCGCCAATTTTTAGGCAGAGAAAATCGTTATTGTTTAAAAACACCTTCTGGCGAAAAGTTATATGCCCTCACAACCACAGGAAATGTTTTTCCTATTGGTTCTAAAGTTCGGTTATCTTGTGGTGATAATTCTCCCTTAGCTTTCTTTGTGGGTAAGCCTAAGCCATAGCTAATGGCTAATTGCTAATAGACATCTCCCAAAAAGAATCTAAAACCGTTCTCCTATGTAGAAAAGGTTATTTGCAGCCACTCAACAGGAAGGTTACATTTTTTCCCGACAGGTGAAATGCGATCGCCCGCAACTCCTTCCCATCGCTCGCCCTCTTTCCCTCTCCTCAAAAAATACAGCTACCACCAAGGCTCAAATCAGATCCGGATCGATCGCCAATATGCCACCAACCCCGTCAGCAACGAATTCCCCTAGCTATCCCACCACTCTAACCATTGCTGAGTCTGATTTTGATAAATGCCTTCCCATAGGCCCAATTTTACTCCCATAAGTTCGATCGGCTACTGAAGGGAACAATATTAAAAAATAAAAGCCTTTCATCCCCGGACTAAAGTCACCGGGATGAAAGGCTTTTGCACGTTTTGACCAGCCTTCAATCTGGTTGGTTTGACAGATTTAAGCTAATTTTATTCAAATGAAAGTATCTTAAATTTCGGACTTTTTTCCTTGCGATTCCGGCACAGCAACTTCTGAATCCTGCTGATTCAGAGCCATTTCTAGAGATTTTGCAATCTCGACTGACTCAGGAGTACGCTTAGAAAATCCCCAGACAAACATCAAGACGATACTGGAAACTAGCAGCCATTGCGGCGGAACTAAATCGGGATTAATTACTTTCACCAACAACCGCATTCCCACGAACCCAACTGTGATGTAACCAGCACTTTCTAGGTGAACGAACTCATCCAGCCAGCGGATGAACAACCCTGCCATGAATCGCAGGGCAATAATTCCAATAGTAGCGCCTGTTACTACGATAAAAGTGTTGTCAGACACAGCGATCGCAGTAGTAACGCTATCCAATGAAAACGCTAAATCCGTAAAAGCAATCATGGGAATTGCTTGCCACACAGACGCAAATCTGGGCCCGTGATGTTCTCCTTCAGAGTCTGTATCTGAAGTAAAATGTTGGAAAACAAGCCACAGCAGGTAGAGAGCACCAAGCAGCTCAAACTGCCAGTATTGGATCACCCAAGTAGCCGTTAAAATTAGGGCGATCCGCAGTACAAAAGCAATTATCAAACCCAAGTTGAGAGCTCTTTGCTGATCCTTGGCATCTTCCAAACCTTTAGAAATAGACGCCAGGGCGATCGCGTTGTCAGCCGAAAGTACAGCCTCCAAAGCCACCAAAACCAACAATAATAAAAAGCCGTCAACTCCAAAATTGGGTGAAGCGTCGAGAAATTGATCTAGCATTAACTATTTTGTGCACCTAAAATTGGCAAGGGTCGAGCGCAGCGCAAATTACCCGCTCTGTCTAACATTAGTTTCACCTTCACTTAAATCTTAACCTAACGCGGTAATTCTGTGGGAGGCGATCGTCCGAACAACGTCCGAAGGAAGCAGTCCCAGGAAACAAAGAAAAATTCTCCCCCTCCGACACTCAAAAACTCCGCCACTGCGCCACTGCGCTACTGCCCCACTCCTCCCCGGACGCACCATTTGTGTTGCAAGTTGTAACAAATGATTCCCAAAAGCGCCAATTTGTCTCAAATTGGTGAAAGCTCGTCCCCGCGAAAAGGAGTTTTGCGAATATGTCTTTAACAGATACCCAAGTCTACGTAGCGCTCGTAATTGCTTTGATTCCCGGAATCTTGGCTTTCCGGCTGTCAACTGAACTGTACAAATAGTTTCCAGACAACAGTTGCGAACCGCAAAACGCCTGCCTGAGCAGTTAAATCTCTCGCATTACAGATACAGACAATTGCTGCCCCAGTGCAGTAGATTGTTTGTGTTCAGCAAGACGAGACTGCAAGGGCAGGCATTTTTATGGGGAAATTCCGTCTTCAGGCGTCACCTTTGTCTCAACAATTTTGGCTGTCAGCACCCTGACAAACAGCGGCGAGTGTGCGTTAAGCTCAGAATTTGCTCTGTTGAACTCTAAAACGTCAGTCTCAGGTATTTGAAAAAAAATTATGCAAGCGATTCAACCCCCCGTTACCCCACTGCGTCCCGTAAAAAAATCCCCTCGGGTTACTCCTCGTCGCAGCAGCCGCCAGCGTTCCTACCCTCACCAAACCCTCGCGGCCGAAACAGGGGTCAAGTTGGCAGTCAACATGGTACTTTCAGTCTGTGCCACTTCTGCTTTGCTTCAGCTTTGGCCTCACTACCGGGCGGTGCAAGAAAAATTGCACGAAATCCAAGCTGAAGTCAATCTTACCCAAGGGCGAGTCGATCGCTCGCGATCGGATTTTAACCGCTACTTTGACCCTAGTCTTGCTAAAACTGTGATGCAAGAGCAAAGCAACCAAGCTGACCCGCAGCAGCGTCCGGTGATTTTGCAAGAAGCCGAGGTGCCCGACGCCGAGGAATCAACCCCCCAACCTTAAGGGAACGGCTGTTTTGGGTTTTGATATCACGTCCGATGTGCATCATTCTTGTATGTCATTGGTTCGCACAGCGAACAATTACAGATGAATATGTCGGACGTGATATCACTTTTAAGGATCGCGAATTAAATAACTTACAATTTTAATTGTTATTGTGGGATGGGCGTCCCGCCCGTCCAAAAAGGACGG
>NZ_JAUBUB010000159.1:0-7951 GCF_036705265.1 Microcoleus sp. B4-C2 | reverse complement strand
ATTTGTTTATGATTGCTTTATTTGGTTTTCAATGTTCGTGACGGCTTTGTGTTCCGCCATGTAAATAAACATAAAGCATATTCTCAGGTTTGTAAAGTTTTTTAACAACAGATTAACTGATGATATATATAAGATTGACTTATCAATAGCAGGAATGGTGGATAAATGGGAAAGAATGGACAAAAACTAGGTAAAGCCTGGAAGCGCGTCGCCTTCAGGCATGGAAATATTAAGATACAGACTTCTGCTGGCTAGGTATCATAATGAGAGCCCAATAGGGAACTTCAGCGGGCTCGACATCTGCGATCGCCCGAATTCGCTGATTCGGCATAGTTGCGCGTTCTATATACAATGCTCGATCGAACTGTCCCAACTCAATCAGTACATCCCGGACTTTCGCAAAATGCCGCCCCAGTTTAATAATCACAGCAGCATCAACAACCGCCAGTCGATCGCGCAAAACCTCAGCATCCAGCGTCGCAGGCATAATACTTAACACATCGTTACGATAAGTCAGCGGCACTCCCAACGCAGCCGCACTCGCCATTGTCGAAGAAATTCCCGGCACAACTTCAGTGGTAAATCTCGCCGACAAACGGTTGAATAGATACATAAACGAGCCGTAGAGAAAAGGCTCGCCCTCACATAGCACCGCCACATCCCGCCCCTCGCTCAGATGTGCCGCAATTTTCTCGGCTGCAATATCATAATAAGGTTGAGACGATCGCGTGGGACTAAAAGGCAACGGCATCGGAATCTCAATTTGCTCCGGGCGCAGATAATCTGCGACGATCGCCCGCGCCAGCACCTTACCATTTTCCATCGCCGGATAGGCAATCACCGGCACCGATTGCAAAATCCGATAAGCTTTCAATGTGATCAATTCTGGATCGCCAGGGCCAATACCCAAACCGTACAATTTACCAGTAGCCTTAGTCATAAAAACCTCGCGGTAACTTGGAAACCCAGTGGCTTTAGCCCTGGGAGGAAAAGGGACACGGGATACTTTAGTATCCCGTCAACAGTCTTAAAACCCATAATTGTACCCATCCTTTTGATGAATAGGAAAACAATATTTGTGATTGATTCCTTGGATTAATCCTTGGGTTGTTGCCACATTAAAACTGCCAGATGAGCGGACAGCCACTCTGCCCGTATAAGTGCCCATCTTTTTGCCAGAAGTAACAACGGCTTTTACAATATCCCCTGTCTGGAAACCCTTAACAAACTTAAACCTAGGAACGTACCTAGAAGGGAATCCAAATTTATCCGTGCGGCACATCTGCCTTGAACCATGCCCCGTGGCTTTGATATTCAAAGGCTGATTCGCTGAAAGGGAAATTTCAGGTGTATTCCCTACGCAAGCAGCATCAAAGAAGTGGGTTTTTGGCAGTTCTAGGCGTATGCGATTGAATTTAGTCAACCCGCCAGAGCCTGTAATAATCTCTTTGCCTGTTGCTTTTAATCGATTGAATAAAGCCCATCGAGTCGAGTTAACAGCAGTGGCATCCTTCAACGGACGCTTAGCTTGTGCCACAATTTTTTTCAAAACATCGGGTTTTTTTGCTAAGAATATCTTGATGTCTTTAGTCCCTTTTTTTGTGTTACAAGGTTCGCAAGCTAAGCACAGGTTAGATATTCTATTAGTTCCGCCCGACGCTCTAGGATGAATGTGTTCAACTTGTAGCGGTACATTCTCTATGCCACAGTAAGCGCACCGCCTATCCCATTTGGCAACAAGATACTCGCGGACTTCGTAACCAGCTAACACGTTAGAGTCGAACGGGGAATCGCTTCCCCGAACTCTCTTGCAAAACTGGACGTGAGACTTTCGCCTCATCCAGCTCCTCACTGATTTGGCACTTGTCATGTGAACCTCGTTCCCTTCTGTTGGGAGGGTTAGGGGATTAAAAAGGGTGGTCATCAATCCATTCCTCGATAATACTTATATCCCTATCGGCTTTGGTTAGCCGAGATTTGGCGTGGAGTTGGTCGTGACAGTGTTTATGTACTAAGCCCAGATTATCCCGCTTGTTGTTTTTGTGATTGCTATCTTTGTGATGAATTTCGGCAAGCGAGTCAGGACTGAAGTATAATCCGCAATATTCGCATTTTCCGCCCTGTATTTTTAGCAACTCGGATAGTTGCTTTTTCACTCCAGGGTAGTCTCCCTTTCGGGCGCTCCAATATATCCAGTTACCGTCGTATGGACTCTTAACGCCCTCAACTTTTGTGTGGCGGACAACCTTTGTGTCTGAGTGATTTATGAGGAATAAACCCTCTTGAGTAGCAAATACCCACTTCCTGTTATCTATTGACTTCCATTCTTTTGAGGATTTACCACTATGACGTTTATGACGGCAACTAGCCCATCCTCTGAGTTGCTTGTAAGTGATGAAGTCAGCTTTTTGGAATGTATCTTTGCTTGACTGTCCTCTGTAATAGTTGCACCAGCCCCTTATGACCGGGTTTAGTCTAGATATTAAGGCTGCTTTGGGAGCATTCTTATGTCCTTCTATGATGATGCCTATTTTTGAGGTATGCAACTTTAGCGCCTCTTTGGATGGGGTGATGATGGTTTTATAACCGCGCTTTGACGCATTTCTTCCTACCTCGAATTGTCTAATATTAAACCCAAGGAAATTAAACCCTGTTGTTGTGTTCAGGGTATGTGTGATTTGCGTCTTTTCGGGCTTTAATTCCAAACTCATGTCTTTTAGCCAGTCTACTGTAATCTGCTGACACTTTTGGACGATTGCTATATCTTCATGTAAAACCACAAAATCATCGGCATATCTGACTACTCCAAGGGATGACCTTTTATCCTTTTTACCCATTGTTTTACCATTGGGATATCTGAGAGTAATGGTTTCTATGTATTGGAGTAGCCTATTCTCTAACCCGTGTAGGGCAATATTTGCCAGGAGTGGCGAAATCACGCCTCCTTGTGGTGTTCCCTCAAGTGTTTGGCTGGTTACTTTCTTTTGCTTGCGGTTAGCGTATCCGCTCCAGTCAATCACCCCCGCTTTCAACCAGCACTTTATTAGGCGTCTTATGGTGGGGGATGTATTCAGTTTTTTCAGCAGTGCCTCGTGGTTGATTCGGTCGAAGCATTTAGCTATATCAGCATCAAGTACCCATTTTGGTTTTTTGTTGATGCTGGCATATATTGCTTCTATCGCATCATGACATGAGCGCCCTGGTCGGAAGCCGTAGCTATTAGGTTCAAACTTAGCTTCCCATTCTGGCTCTAGAGCAGCTTTTACTAAGGCTTGGGATGCCCTATCGTGCATTGTGGGGATTCCTAATGGGCGTTTTTCTGTCCTTCCGGATTTGTCAATCCAAACTCTTCGGACTGGTTTTGCTTTGTAGGAGTAATTTAATTGCCTCAGTTGGTTTGCAAGTGCCATACGTTGCTTGGGGGTTAGACTACTTACCCCGTCTACGCCTGCCGTTTTCTTGCCCTTATTTTCCTGAGTCACCCTTCGCACGGCTAGCATTCTAGCCGACCAGGACTTCATCAACGTTTTTTGCAGCCTGCGGACTGTTCGATTCTCTCCACGTTGAGAGGCTTGATAGATTCGCTTTTGGAGCTTGAAGACTGTCCGCTCTAGCTTTCGCCAGTCGGTTATCTCCCATTCCACAGTTGTCTTGATTGACTCTGTATTAGACATTTGAACTCTGAATCACAACTCTATCTTCCAAATCAATGTGTGAACGTCTGCGTATCCCTCCTATTACGCGAGGGCTTTAGCTTCTTTCACAATCCCACTTTTACATATCATGCGGTTAGCAACCTGCTCAGGTATCGACCTCACTGAGAGATATATAAAAGTTACTTCGTTCCTAATGACCATTTGTTTGAGATTTTAGAGCGGTGCTATCCACGCCCGGTTGTGGGAAGTGCTTGCTAAACGACAAGGTACCCGTTTAGCTCCCTTAAACCTATGGACTTTTGTCACTCCCAGTGTTGCCTCATGGCTTCAGTCTGTTTTCACTGGTTATACCTAACGATGGTTAGTAGCACCTTCGCTGTACGCTGCTCATAATCTCTTGCTAGAGGGGATTATCAGGCAGACTCCCGGCTTACCCTCATTTTTACTACCCCTTGCACGAATTACCTGTCAGATTGCTAGTCTGATGGGCTTGGGTAGCGCTTTCAACTCTGCACCTAAGCGGTAGGACTTGTTATTATGGAGGTTAACTTGTTATGGCTTATCTCCAACCTGCTATCTTTGCTTTTGGCTCAGCAGGGACTCACCTACATGGTCATTAAGTTGTCAAGGTTCTTAGTTTCAGTCAATACAATAGACTGAGAGCCTTGCTCTCCATACACTTCAGGCGGCTAAACCTTCCATTTTCGGAGAAACGAATCGCACTCCTTGTTGATACTCAATCCCTGAAATCTCCGGGTTTTCCATTTTTTGTAAATCAAACCTAACCAATTCCTGAAAAATCGTCTTAACGGGTGCAAGCTTTGATAGTTTGTTGACCCAAGTTAAGGTCGTATCTACTCGGTGCTGGAGGCTGGGAGCCAACCAACCTTTGGATCTAGTTCGGTTCAAAAATCTCGCTTGGCGATACCTTGTCTGGCGACTTCTGCGGTTGCGCCGTAGAGAACGACGCGACTCTAGCAATGCCTTAATTGCTTGAGGGCGATGGGTTAATTCGGCTACCCAGATTAGATGGGAATTCAGAAGCAGAGCAAACCCCGTAACTTTTGAACCGGGGTCAATCTTTAAAGTAACAAGCTGCGGGTCTTGAGCTACCTTTTTTCTCAAAATTAGAGTGAAAGGATAAAGCCTAAACACTTTACATTTGCCAACCTTTAACAGTTTGCGTGCCAAAGATGGTTTGCATGGTGTTAGTGGTTTGCGGTTAGCATCTAGAACAAAAACGTAATTTGGTTGGATAGACATTGTTTTGTCCCTTCGATTTCTCGTAAAGTTCGCTTTGCCAATGTTATAAGGGCTTTTTACGCTTGCAACACTATTCCAGTGACCTTAGAATTGTTTAATTGCAAACAACAGAGCGGAAAACTAGCGTCGCATTTTCCGGTGTTTTGACCCCAACAACGTAGCCAGTTAAGGCTTAGGCGGGTAAGCACGGCTTCAGCAAATAAACTGAAGCCCCGTGTCTTTAGACCGGGGTTGCTTACAATTCATCCTTTTTCGCTAACGCATTCACGGCCGCCGTTGCCATTGCACTGCCACCGCGCCGCCCGTGCAACGTAATAAATGGCACTCCCCGACTGTTGGCGGCCAGTTCGGCTTTGGATTCGGCAGCCCCCACAAATCCTACCGGGAAACCCAGAATTAAAGCCGGTTTGGGTGCTCCGGCATCCAGCATTTCCAGTAGTCGGAACAAAGCAGTCGGGGCATTGCCAATTGCCACAACCGCACCCTGCAAGTTGTCCAGCCATAAATCAAGCGCCGCAGCTGATCGAGTATTTCCCATTTGTCGCGCCAACTCCGGGATTTCGGAATGCCAGAGGGTGCAAATCACCGGATTGTCAGCCGGAAGGCGTTTGCGAGTGATGCCTTCGGCCACCATCCGGGCATCGCACAGAATCGGCGCACCTGCGGCGAGGGCGTTGTGTCCCGCGGTGGCTGCACCGGGGGAAGCTGCTAAATCTGTAACAATATCGGTCATGCCGCAACTGTGAATTAGTCGCACGGCTACCGATTCTAAATCGGGCGGCAAGCTTGACAAATCTGCTTCGGCTCGAATTGTGGCGAAGGATTTGGTGTAGATTTCTGTTCCGTCTCGAATGTAGTCAATCATTGTTTAAAACTGCTATGGGAAGTTTGTGGGATTTGTGAAATAGATTTTTTGAATGAACCGCGAAGGCGCGTTAGCGAAGCGGCGCGTAAGCGCTAGGACGCGAAGGGAAAAATATCAAGATAGGTGCTTAAAACTTGTCAGTTTTAATGGTATATTTTTTCACTTTAAATTCCTATTTTCGGTGCTTAACAACTGCTGTAATTGGTCGATCGCCTGCCGATCGACAAACTCACCAAATGACTCCAAAGGCTCTCGAAAGCGCTGATATACCTGCAACATTCGCTCGATCGCACCGGGCATCTCGATCGCACTCACCGCCGGAAAAATTGGTCGCCCGAAGGGCAAATCTTTTCTACCCGCATAAATGTCGTAACCTTCGATCGTCTCGTGTCCTCGCTCAATCTGAATTCCCACCAGCGTGATATCAATTGGCTGGTGCTGGGCGCAGGACTTTTGGCAACCGCTGAAATGAATGTTAATCGGCAGGTCGATCGTCAATTTTTGCGCTAAATCCCTCACCATTGATAGGGCGTGACTTTGAGTATCTGTCGCCGCCGACGCACAGCCGCTGCTGCCAGCACAAGCCACCAAGCACGAATCTAGGCGAGTCGCCGACGAGTGCAATCCCAAATCGGCGATTTGCTGTTTTACCTCAAAAAGCTGGGAGTTGGGGATATCAGAAATCAACAGATTTTGCCACGGTGTAAGTCTCAGGGTACCGCTGGCTAGTTTTTGGGCTAAATTTGCCAAATTCCGCAGTTGCTTTGATTCTAGCCTACCGAGAGGCAGTGCAATTCCCATGTAGGAGAAACCGGACTGTCGCTGAGGATGAATGCCGAGATGTCGGGATTGTTCGATCGCCCTTGCAGATGAGTCGATCGAACGGGCGGGCAAGATGCCCACCCCACAAGGAAATTCACTCTTTGTGGAACAGGCATCTTGCCTGTTTTTGGGAAAGGCGATGGATCGGGCGGGCAAGATGCCCACCCCACAAGGAAATCCACTCTTTGTGGAACAGGCATCTTGCCTGTTTTTGGGAAAGGTGCAAGATGTGAATTGCAATAAAAATGGTAAATTCTGCTGTACCCGTTCTAGATAACTTTCAGCGCCCCAATCTGCCAGCAGGTGACGCAAACGCGGTTTTTTGCCATCAATTCGAGGTCGATTTTTGGTGTATTCAAGATAGGTGCTAGCCAGGGCCGCTAATACTGAAATACATTGCGATTCTGGGATTAAAATTCCTGTATCGCCGTTGAAATGCAGCCGAAAAAAGATTTCTGATTGGGTTGAAAGCCCTTCAGCAGCTAATAAAATATCGTTGCGTAAAGCCTGGATCGAAACCGATTCCCCGCCGTCCAAGCCAATACTGAACTTAGGCGAAAGTTGCGACAACTCGGAATGCGTTTGCAGGTAATCATCCCAAGCTTTCACTAGCGGGCGAGTATCCAGTAACTGCTGGCGATCGATCCCTGCTGTCGGGCTTGCCATAATATTGCGAATCGGGTCAACTTCAACGCGGCGAGACGCTATCCCCAATTCCTGCAAGCGGTTCCAGACTTCCGGGGGAATTTCCGAGTGCACTTCTCGGATTTGCAAATTTCCCCGATTCGTCACTTGCAAACAGCCGGTACTGTATTGATCTGCTAAATCGGCGATCGTCCCACACTGCTGCGCGTTTAAAATTCCCCCCGGAATCCGCATTCTCGATAAAACTCCGTCTCGGGCTTGGGAACCGTAAAATAAACCCGGACAAGTCGGCAAATCAGTCAAAGCTAACAAATAATCTCCTCCCCGTGCTACGCAGGGAATCCAAAAGTAAACGCCCACAAAGCGCCCCCGAAATCGGCATTCTGACTTTTACAGTTGCGGCACAGCGCCGGAATTGCACCGGACTTTCCCGCTTTCAGGTTTTAGAAAGGTATCACGAGCTGACCCACAGAAAGCAAAACCCTCAACTTTCTTAACAAAACTTCTGGTGATGGCGTCGGGCCCCGCAAGCTACGGCCATCTCTCTCCTTACATCAGCTTTGCTAATCACAGTCATCAGTTTAACTGTCGTCAAACCCCTTTACAAAGGTTAACAATACCGTTAATAATATAAACATCATCCGAACATTGACAACCAAATACAGCAATCATAAAACCATGACAACAACCTTACAGCAGC
>NZ_JAUBUB010000158.1:0-8263 GCF_036705265.1 Microcoleus sp. B4-C2 | reverse complement strand
TCAGTTGGCGTGTCATCACTGATGCCCTCTAAACACTATCTTTATTCTATGCAACTTCATATAAAATTGGTATTACTGCTAATTTTATCACAAAAACTGTACGGAAACTCGCCAACGTACCCAGTATACAATTGGCAGTCGCGCTGTCTTCGCTCCTCAATGCGCGAGAGCCTTCGCCAGCAATATTTGGTCGATCGGGCTTTCTTCTATGCCAGTTAGCAAAGTGGCTCAATTTAGCCTCTGTAGCGACTTGACTCAAAGCGGTCTCAAGTCTTACAGCAGAGGCATTTGAGCGCTTTGGGTGTCACGGTTTGTCGAGGGGGGAACTGTGGAGGTTAGGATAGCGGCATTCTGCTGTCACTGACGTAGAGGATTTTTTTATAAATTAATAACATAACATTCAGGTACAGCTTATGAAATCCACACTTTGTTTTCCCGAAACTTCTCTTCACTCTAACGCAGTCACTGTTAATAATAAGGCTATTGACTCTTGTATCCTTACTGCTTGGATTGACTTAGTAGGAGGAGATTTTGAAAGCTTGGGAGGAGATGATTGGCTTCCCTTGTGCGGCGACATAGATGACGGCGAAATTTACCGGGAATGGTTTTTGTGGCAAGACAGCGAAGTGACTCAAGAATGGGAAGCTTACGATCCCATTACTAATTATCGAGTTGTGGCACCTAGCCGAGAAATGATGATTGCTAAAATCGACCAAATAGAAGATGCCAGAACAATTTAGTTGAGAAGGAGAAGGTTAAATCTTGATTTTCAACTTTAATAAAAATTATGTAAACAAACCCGGTTTCTCCCAACCACACTCAAGAAACCGGGTTTTTCAGACCTCAAATCTAGGTGTGAGTTGAGTCCTAGTGGTTGAACATAATAATTTATCTCGCTACTGCTTTTTGTTTTTCTCGTTCTAATTTGCGCTGCTTCAAGGCTGCCAGATTTTGTTTAATCGTGTCGATCGCAAATCCAGCCTCCTGCTGTTGGTATAATTCGCTGGCACGGATCAAATCTGCAACAGCCTCGTCATCCGATCGCAAATTTGCAAAAGCTAAGCCGCGATTGTGGTAAGCTTCTGCCAAAGTTGAAACTTGTTCTACAGCGCTGCTAAATTTATCTTTGGCTTTGCGGTACTTTCCCGACTGATAAGCCTCAATTCCTTGTTGAAAATAAACGGAAGCTTTGCTGCCACTGTCGGTATCGGGAAATTCTGGGGAATTTAAAATTGGTTCTTTAAAGATTACAGAAATGCTGCCCTTGCCGAAGTAAGCCCAAGTCATTGTTCCAAACCCAATCCCCAGCACAAGGGCAATAATGACAGACAGAGCAATAAAATTGGTGAGTTCCATAGAGCAATATTTGTTGTATTATAATATGATAAGTTAATTCCTAACTTCTGCAACAATGGCTGCACGGATTTACCTTAACTGGAAATGGTTTTTCCGGTCGCTAGCTTTAGTATTGTCGATCGGCTTAATGATTGCAACTGCAAGTTCTGACGCAGCAACCAACGCCCAAACTCAAGCAGGGTGGCCATTGTTGCAGCGGGATGAGACAGGGTTGGTGGTAGCAATGCGACACGCGATCGCTCCAGGTACGGGAGATCCTGCTAACTTTAAGTTGGGTGACTGTTCCACCCAGCGCAATTTATCGGCACAAGGAAGAACTCAAGCCAAGCAAATTGGAGCCGAATTTCGCAACCGCAACATCAAAGTTGCCAGAGTTTTATCGAGTCAGTGGTGTCGGTGTTTAGAAACAGCAAAATTGATAAATTTAGGCAAAGTCGAACCCTTCCCAGCACTGAACTCCTTCTTTAGGGACAGCAGCAAAGAAGCCAGACAAACAGCAGCAATTCGCAAATTAATTGTGGACAACCGCAACACTAAAGGCGCGATTATTATGGTAACTCACCAAGTAAATATTACCGCGATTACTGATATTATACCGCAAAGCGGCGAAGCTGTGATTCTCAAAGGATCTCGACAAGGTAAAATCCAAATAGTCGGACGAATTGGAGGATTTTAAGGAGGTAGAAATTTACAGCAGATTGCGGTTAAAGTTTCTAACAATCCTCTAAAATTTCTAGAAGATAGGAACCTTCTTGCCGAACATCAGGTGCTTCATCCAACAAGAGACTCTCAATAATTTGGGGCTCCAGTAAACTCGAATATTGTTCGTCTAGCCTGCACAACTCAATAGCTGCAAGTACGCCCGCCATTCTTTCCTCAGACTCCGACGACATCATCCGGTTAATAGAAGCAAGCAATACATGGTTGGGTGGTGATAGAATCTCAACCAGGTTTCTCGCTGTCTGCCGTACAATCGAATGTCGATCTCCGAGACGTAAGAACATCCACTGCAATAAAATATTGTCACCCTGCGGGAATTCCTGATCCCTTAGATTTCCTAATGTTTCGAGGGCGATCGATCGCACATCCCACTCATCGTCAGCAAGGAGACAACCCAGTATGGGAGCAACAACAGGATTATCTAAATCTCCTAATTTTGCCGCAGCGTTATATCTGACATCATTGCGATCGGAAAGTGTTTCGGTAGCAGCAGCAGCCACAACATCAGGCCACTTGGACTCTAGACTGTCTCCCATCCAAAAATTATCGTCAATATAAACAGAATCTCCCATAAATTCGCCTGTGTAGTGAAGGTGAGAATGTACTACAGACGCATCGCCACTAGCACCACTAAAATCTGTTGGCGGATAATCATCCGAAGAAAAACAGCCAATAAATTCCGTTTTCTGCAAATTGGCAGCTTTAAATAAGGTACCATTCAGACGGCAACCAAAGAACTCTACCATTGATAAGTCGAGTCCTTCTAGACTGCAATTTCTTAAGTCACAGAAACTCAGAGTGTCCTTTGGCTTGATAGGAAGCTCATGCTTTGTATCCCGCCAGTTCCTGCCCTGATACGGTGTTTTGTAAGTGTTCTCTAGCTTAATAATATCCATTGATTATTTTCCTAACTGATCTTTCCAAGAGTTTGCCCATCGGGGAATCACCGGATCGTTGCCGTTGCGGTAGTCTTCAGCCCATTGTAGCGCCTCTTCCATTTTTTTAATTTCTCTAGTAATCTTTTCTTTAGGCTCATTAGGCTCAGACGGCAAATCTAGCAATCTTTTTTTAAAATGTGAAATATATTGACGGCACTTTGTATGGTGGAGAGTTCCTTTTTTGAGGGACATTGGCTGGTTTTCTACTCCACCTTCAAATTGTTCCTTCATCACCATAAAAGCACAACTTCCATCTCCGTACTCTGCCTCTTCCCGATAGAGATCGTTCATAACCTCTTGAGCATCATCTATCGCCATAGCAACCGCACGCGGAAATCTAGATTCTCGATTCTCAATCAACCTAGAATCTGGGGTTGTTGGAGTGACTCTGAGTCTTCTAAGATTCTGGTTCTCTTGATTTCCTTTTGGATTCATCTCACTTTGAATAGTAAAGGGATTGCAGGGCGAGCAATTGATTATACCAAGACTTGCACAGTCACTCCCTTTTATATCCGAAGCTTTGATATCGCAGTGAATGTTGTATAATATTACCAATTCTCCATTAGTAATCCCCCATTACCAATTTATTATATGAGTTTCCAATACAGCGCCGCCCTAGTGACTTTAGCAGACCTTGATAAGGAAGTTCTCGTTAAATTTTACACAAAATTTCTCGACATAGAACCAAACCCTTACATTCCCAATACTTATGCTGAATTTCAACTCAAGGGCTTAAGACTCGGCATATTCAAACCCAAAGATTCCCACAAATCGGAATTTGCCAATCGAGCAAAAACAGGCATGAGTTTGTGCCTGGAAGTCAGCGATATCGAAACTGCGATCGCCCGAATTTGGGCTTTAGGTTATCCGCCCAGCGGAGAAATTATCAAAACTTCTCACGGTTTAGAAATCTATGCCTTCGATCCTGCCGGGAACCGCATAATTTTGCATCAATCCCATTAGAATGTAGGATGATGGCTAATGATTTGTGAACTCTCGATCTTCTCTTCTCTTCCTTCGCGTCTTCGCGTCTTCGCGGTTCGTTCAAAAAAACATCTAGTTCACAACCCGCTAATGACATTGTAAAACCCGCCTCTACAACTCAAAACCGCCTTAACTATCTAATCAGTTCAGCAAAACTATAAAAACTGATAATTAATAACAACAAAGCTGTCAGGTGAGTTAGCTGAAATTGAGGCCGCGGGCCGATCGATTCCCGCACCAAAATTGAAAAAGACGAACCAATTATATAACTCAGAGACAGCGTTAAATATTGCCACTGCAATGTTACACTCCACAGCCCCAGCAACATCATCGCCAAAGTCAACATCACCAACTCAACAAAGCGAGGCGGATTGTGCTGAGTAGACAGAATCAAAGTGTCCAACCAATATTGCCAAGGTCTCATGTTTTAGCGATCGAGCTTTTGGATTTAGCCTTCTAGCTTAACCTACGATCGCCATTCAGTTTGTTGCTGCAAACACCTTAAAGCCTCCGCCGTCTCAACCTGCGGAAATTGCCCATAAAAGCGACTGACACTGTAAAAAGGGTGAGGAGTCTCCAAAACGATCAACTTATCGCCCATCTGGGCCAAAAATCCCATCAAATCTGCCGGGGCGACAGGCGCGCAAATCCACAAAGCCAGCGGTTGCTGCGACTCCAAAGCCTTAGCCGCCACAGCCATCGTCATCCCCGTAGCAATGCCGTCATCTACCAAAATCGCCAAAGCCCCAGCCGCGCTGATATTTGGGCGTCCAGGAGACAAATCGGCCAGCAGAGATTGAGCATTATTTTGGGCCAGGGGCAATGCTGATTTTTGCAAGCGTAAATTGTGCTGCTTTTGCTTTTCCCAGAGGACGTGACCATCAGCAGTTGCAGCCCCGATCGCCAATTCTAAATTATCTGGGCGAGTAATTTTCTTAGCGACAACCACATCCAAAGGACAGCCCAAGCGACGCGCAATCGGCACAGCAACGGGCAAACCCCCCCGCGGCAAAGCGTAAACAATCGGTTTCACCGCCTTCTGTGTCATTAAACTCAACTTGCCGAACTCGTCCACAACTGCCTCGGCCAGTTTTTCGCCTGCATCGGCGCGATCGTCAAAAAACGGGTTAGAGAACATATTTTTGCCTGTACGAGCTCAACCAAAAAATTGGAGATTCTGCGAGTGTTAATTGGAGATTGTGCGTGAAGCGTAGCTATCCCGTAGGGAATCGACAGCATCGCACACAAGCTTCTAGCCAATCTCAAATCACACAACCCGATCTAAACTATAAACTCTAGGCTCAAAAATATCTCCCTAATTGTAAAAAGTATGTCCAGCGACTTGCAACTCAGCCTTTTTGACAACAATCAAAGTGCCACTTTCCAAACAGACTCAATACCAGCAAATGCCAAAATTCCCATCCCTCCCGGCACTTATCAAAATATGGAACAAATCGCCGAGCACTGCAACCGCTGCTACCGCTGCGAATTGGGCAACAGCCGCACTCACGCCGTCATCGGCCGCGGCAATCCTCAAGCCTCAATTTTGATTGTGGGAGAAGCGCCCGGACAAAACGAAGATGAAACCGGATTGCCCTTCGTCGGGCGATCGGGCAAACTGTTAGATAAGATTTTAGAATCCGTGGGATTGAGTGCAGAAACCGACGTATTCATTGCCAACGTCATCAAATGTCGCCCTCCCAACAACCGCCCTCCGACAGCAAAAGAAATCGAAGCTTGCAAACCTTACTTGCTCGAACAAATCCGCATCTTAGACCCCAAAATTATTTTATTAACCGGTGCAACAGCCCTCAAAGGTTTGCTAAGCGACAAGCGACCCATTAGTAAAATTAGAGGTCAGTGGATTGAATGGGAAAATCGTTTGTGTATGCCAATTTTTCACCCGTCGTACTTGTTGCGAAACCCCTCCCGCGAACCGGAAACTCCAAAATGGTATATGTGGCAAGATATGCAGGCTATCAAGGCTAAACTGGATGAATTCAAAGAGCAATTCTAATCAATTTTTCTTGTTGATTGGTAGGCTGGTTTGAGGCACAATCTCGGATTTTTACCCACAATCTTAAAACCCGCCCCCACCCACCGAAAAATTATAATTAATTTTCATGTGTAATTTGTAGGGGGCTGGTTTCACCAACAATCTCTGATTTTTACCTGCCATCTACAAAACAAATTCCCGCTTTCCATTCATAAATTCACGCCCCGTAGTAAAAATCCGAATTATGGTTGTCTCTAGTATTTTTAGTGAAACTCCTATCAATAGACAAGAAATTCCTCAACAACTATTAGACATTGAAGATAAACAACGTACTAATCCACTTCCTTGGAAAGGGCAATTTTCCCCCCAGTTTGTCGAAACTTTGATTGATAAATATGCCAATAAAAATAGTGTGATTTTCGACCCATTTTTAGGTAGTGGAACAGTTTTATATGAGGCAGGAAGATTCGGACTGGAAGCCTGCGGAACAGAAATCAATCCAGCAGCTTTAATCCTAGCTAACACTTATAAATTCATCACTATTTCACAAACAAAGCGTGAAAAATGTATCAATTCTTTTTTCGGTCAACTCAAAACAGAGATATGGGAGAGAATGCCACTATTCCAAACAATACAAAAAGAATTTACAGCCAATGATTTAATAGATAAAATTGTAGACGTAGCCGTTGACGATGAAGAAAAGTTCCTTAATATTCTACATGAAGCATTAGTGATATTGCTAGACTTAGAAAACAAAAAACTTACCCAATCGAGAGTTTTTACTATTGCGGAAAATATCGCTACTTTTGTCCTTAAACTACCCTATAGTAAAAAGCCGATAAATGCCTACAATGCCGATGCAAGAAACGTTCCCTTACAAAACTCCAGCGTCAATCTTGTGATTACCTCCCCCCCTTATATCAATGTATTTAACTATCATCAGCAGTATCGCGGTTCTACTGAAGCACTAAACTGGAAAATTTTAGAGGTGGCAAAATCAGAGTTTGGTTCTAATCGCAAGCATAGAAGCAATAGATTTATAACTGTGATTCAATATTGCTTAGACATGGCTTATACTTTGCAAGAATTGTTAAGAATATGCAGCCCTAACAGTAAAATGATATTTGTAGTAGGTAAAGAATCAAATATTAGAGGAACGCCATTTTTAAACGGGGAGTTAGTTGCCGAAGTTGCTCGTCAAGTATTGGGGATTAGCTTAGATATCCGTCAAGAAAGAAGTTTTGTAAATCGTTATGGAAAAACGATCAAAGAAGATATACTACACTTTACAAAAAGAGAAGACTTACAGTATTATTTTGACATACATCAAGCCAGAACTCTTTCTGTAGAAGCCTTAATATCTGCTTATTCCGTAGCGAATGAACAAGTAAAATATGAAATCAAGGATGCTATCGATAAGGCGGCCACAGTACAGCCCTCACCTTATTTCGATCTGCATCGTTCACGAAAAACCATTGAAATACTCAACCCAAAAGAAGAAAATTATGTTTAATTTAGCTCAACCACATGGGGACAAACTAGCAGCATTACTTGATAATGGTAAATTACCTCCTACAGATAAACGGCGTGTTAATCAAGCAATCGAATACTATAAAAAATGGTTGGAAACGCTTAAAAACATCAGGAGGGATGATCTGAAAGTTGTTCCAGAGATGGTATCCCATCTAACCTCCTATAAGCGATACATTGACGTTGAACTAATTTTTGACAGTGATAATGATTTTTTGTACCGTCAAAAAGGGCAATTAAAACTTGACAACTCTATTATTGAAGAATTTATACCTATCTTAGTTACAACCGTCTTTGCAGATTCATTAAAGGACAAAGAATTATCCTTTGGCCCAACACAGTGTTTTTCATCACTACGATTTGAGTCAAGTTTAAAACTCAGTCCAAAAGGCGGTGGGATGAGTATTCGAGCAAAGGATCAAGATTTTGCGATTAGTAGAAAAATATTTCTAAAAGCCTCTCATAACCAAGATTTTAAGGAGACTATCTCCCGCGAGGCAAATATTGCTTATGTTGCGGCTGAGTGTAAAACAAATCTTGATAAAACCATGTTTCAAGAGGGCGCAGCAACTGCCCTGGATGTAAAATTGAGTGTACCAGGAGCCAAGTATTTTTTGCTATGTGAGTGGCTTGATATGTCGCCGATTAGCTCATCACTCACAGCAGAAGTGTTGAATGATAGGAAAAGATTGCTAAAATAGGTCTAACAATGTATAATTGCAGAGTTATAAATTATTGA
>NZ_JAUBUB010000157.1:0-8294 GCF_036705265.1 Microcoleus sp. B4-C2 | reverse complement strand
TTGCTGCTTTTTCTATCTTGCCATACACGGTGATTCCTGGCTTAGTTCGGGATTTACCGGGTTAAATGTATCTGGTAGTTAACTAAACCCTTCCTCATCCGCCGGGTCGCCGTAGGGGTCTTCGCTGGCCGGAGTCAGGTTGCCGAACATTCCAGCATCCGCTACATAGTCTGCGGGGTCGCCGTAGGGGTCTTCGCTGGCCGGAGTCAGGTTGCCGAACTGTCCGTAGTCGGTACCGGCGTAGTCTGCGGGGTCGCCGTAGGGGTCTTCGCTGGCTGGAGTCACGTTGCCGTACTGTCCGTAGTCTGCGGGGTCGCCGTAGGGGTCTTGGCTGGCTGGAGTCACGTTGCCGTACTGTCCGTACTCAGCCGGGTCGCCGTAGGGGTCTTGGCTGGCTGGAGTCACGTTGCCGTACTGTCCGGGATTTGAGGCATCTTGGTAATTGCCGTCAGGATCGAATTGCTCGCTGTCTGGCCCAACGATCGCATCTTTTAACTTCCGCAAAAATCCGTCTACCATGATAAAGTTCCTCTTTTTTAGGTGTTGAAAAACGACTGTTTTAGATTGGGAACCCCACATTTAATTGAAAGTCAGGGAACCTGCAATCTAAAATCTCAAATGCTTAGACTACTGTGCCGGAACAGGACTTGTAGCTTCAGGCAAGCTAGTAAGGTCTCGACCAGTATTTTGGTTGTTGTACCCCTGGAATTCGCGGTAACGCACTGCCTCGGACTCCGGAACTGTAATTCCTCCCGGCGGGGGCGTTACCCAGACCGCGCGATTCTGGGCATCGCGGTAGTAAACGCGACCGTTTTTGGAAAGGTAATGTTTTCCCTGCGGCCCCTTTTCTTGTTTATTTTTGTACTGATTGTAGATGTAGTAAAGGGCCGCTGCTCCTGCTAAAGTAATCCCTACTTTTTGAGCCGTGTTCAGTCCTTTTTTCGCTTGTGGGGAAGGAGTGGGGGCGCGATTAGTTTGCACTCCTCCAGCGCGAGTGTTGTCAACAGGAGGCGGGGGAGCGTAAGTTCGCTCGTCAGAACCGCAAGCACTCACAAAGGGAAAGGTCAGCAGCGTTGTCAGCAGCAGAGCCATGAAGCGCGATCTTTTGGGTTCGGGTTTGATTGTGTTCATTGCCGCTCCGAATTGTCGGGATTATAGGTAGGGTGTGTTCTGGCGAGGTTAAGGAACCTGAGCTGCTGCCAACTGTTTTTAGAGTAAATTAATTTCTCAAAGCAATTTTGACCAAAAAAGTAGTTGCTGAGAATTTATCAACAGCGCAGGTACGGTATTGCGTTTCTAGATTAATCATCCTCAAATCTCTTGATGATTTACTCATTCCAGGGATATAAATAAAGTTTCTTTTATTTCAGTCTGGAGGTATATGCAAATGCGCGCCTTCGGGTAAAAATAAATTCCGTTTATGGACTGCTCAAAGCAAAGTGAAGCAGACGGAGGGGGGCGAGTGCCAAGCTCAAAGCAGCACTAGCGAGGGAAAGGAGGCGGGATTTATAAGTTCGGCGGTGTTTAATTTCGCCAGACTGCTTGTGGGAGATGCCTGTATTTTTTTGTGGGAATTGTGGAGAGGTCGATCGCACTATTGTAGAAATCTCTTAACAGCGAGACAAAGCCCCCGAAGCTTTTCGGATATTTAGGAAAATAAATAATTTATTTACTGCTGGATTGTCGATCGCAGTTGTATTTATTGTGGCAAAAAATCTAATTTTTTATAACCAACAAAAGCAACTCAAGGAATTGCTGCAAACCAAACAGTGCGGCGAGCGACAGTTCGCTTAAATTTGCCGGGATGGGCCGAATTCGAGAATCCTAGCTTGCAAGAAACTAAAATGCCAGATGGCAAAATTCACCCTTAATGGCAGCCCATAAAACAATCTGGTGTGTCATTACTTGTCAACTTCTTTTCATTCTTTCCGCTCTCTGTTTCTCTTTCTCTGTGTCCTCTGTGGCCTCTGTGGTTCATAAAAAAAACCGCCGGCTGACTGACAGGCGGCGGTTTTTTTAAGCAACTAACAATCGCCTAAAATTAGTGAGCAGAACCGTTACCGTGATACTTGTCAGTATCGTAGAATCCGTTTTTTGTGCCAAAGAACAGACAACAAACGGTGAAAACTGCTGTCAAGACTGCTAAAACTAACTTAACGTCCATAATTTACCTGCTGTTGTTGAGTGAGTGCAAATACTCAGATTGTAGAATCTTTTTGGCTGGCGCGGCCATCTACCAGCGTAGCGCCAGATTTACTGGGATGCTCGCTGGTGCGGCAGTTTCCTGACGGCGAGACGATTCGGGGAATGATTGTCGAAACCGAAGCTTACGGGCCCGGAGATCCCGCTTGTCACGCTTACCGACAACGCACTCCTCGCAATGAGGTGATGTTCGGGCCTCCGGGTATGAGCTACATTTACCTAATTTACGGGATGTATCACTGTTTTAACGTGGTGACGGATGCAGAGGGAGTTGCTAGTGGTGTGCTGATTCGAGCTTTGCAGGTAGATGTGGTTCCCCAAGAATTCGCTGCAATTCCTGAGAAGAAGCGATCGCGCCTCGCCGCCGGGCCTGGGAAACTGTGTAAGGTACTGCTGATCGATCGAACTTTAAGCGGTTTTCCCTTGGGTGCAGGCCAACCGCTGCGATTGGAACACCGGAGCGAGCAATTTCAGCAAGCTGTGGAGGAGGGTACAATAAATTTTGTCCAAACTACGCGGATCGGGATTTCTCAAGGCATGGATTTGCCTTGGCGCTGGTATGTAGGGAACTGTACGGCTGTGTCACAACTCTAGTAATGTCAAAGGTATCAGCGTAAATTTTGTAGCTTATCTTCGTGAAATTATGGCTTACTCTTCTGAAAACCCGATCGTCCAACTCAAAAAATGCCTGACGCTGGCTCAGGATGTTGGTAGTCACAGTGAAGCCAACCGGGCCTTCCAGCAATTGTGTGGGATTATCGATGCTGAAAACCCAATGGCGGCGCAACTTTTGGAGATGCTATGGGAAGAAGCAATTATGGCGAGGCGATCGGCTTTATTTTGGCAGCAAATGAGCGATGTTGAGAAAGATATGGCTAATAGAATGATGGAAAATATGACGCAGATGCGGCAGAATTACTTGCGGCTGATGCAGGAAATGTAGGAGTTGGTAATTGGTAATTACTAATTGGTAATTGTTCGGACTTTGCCAACAGGCGTAGGGTGCGTCAGCGCCGATATTTGATACCGATCGAACAATTTGTTTCTGACGCACCTTACAATAAATTCTCCTACTTCATTAAAGCAGCGCCGCGGTTGTAAAGTTCGCGGGCGTAATCAGTCCAAGTTCCCTGTCCCCAATAGCGGAAACAGCTTGTTTGCACCAACAAATTGTAAAGCAAAGCTTGCTGGTATTCAAACTGCTTAGTAACGGTGGCATCTTGCTGCACCAGCGGATCGTATTTTTTGTGAAATGCAGCGCTGAGTAGATTCATCGGTTCCAAGACATTTTCGTAGCCTTTCACCCAACTCAAATCGTTTGTCCAAGAAGCACCATCCATGTGAAAATTATGGTCGGTTTGCTTGAGTTGGGCGATCGCACTTTCCACTTTTTCCGGTGTTGCACTATCAGCATCGACTAGGTGCCAGATTTTGTGCTGGTTAACCCCTTGACAAATCGGATAATCATCAGGATTAACACCCGCCGCTTCAATTATCTCCAAATATTCAGTGCCGTTTAAACCAACAACACCGGATTTTCCCCCGCCTTGTTCGCGGTTTTCGTGCCAAGCTTTGACAAAAGCGCTGGGAAATTCATTCATCATCACGCCGCCATTTTCTCCGTCAGCAATCTGAGTGACTAAAGAAGGAACTGTGACATTGCCAATTTGCTGTTTATTGCGTCCTTTTGCTTCGTAATAAGGCTGCATTTGACCGACCAATTTCGTATCCGAACCTTGGGTTTTAATCAAAGCCGTGATGCTGATTGTTTCGCCGTGAGAATTGCGCGCAACCAAACGGTTGGGAATATATTTTTGGTCTTGCGACAATCCCGAACCGTCTGGATTTTCTACAGAATGTTCTTGCACCATCAGCCAGCGATAGCCGCATTCTTTCAAAGCTTTGATGTATTCGTAAAGTGTATCAGGGTGATTTGGAAAGTGCATTTCTGGGGGCGAAAAACCTTTGACGCGCTTCAGAGCATCAATGCCAAAAATTGCCGCAAAATGATGTTGCCATGCTTGAATTTGGAGCTTGATATCGGGGATTGGAGTTGAGGGAATGACGGCGTGACTCCACATTGTCCCCAGCCATTCTACGTGAGGTTGATATTGAGGATCGCAGGTAATCCGCTTGAGATTATCAAAGATATCGTCGCGTCCCATTTGGCGCAATCCCCACAATAAGTTGCCCGAATAGTCGAGCATAATTCGCGGGTTGCAACCTTCAGCAATTAGTTGGGGAATGAATTCTCCCATGCGAGAATAGCACCAAGCAAAGACTCCGGCGTTGTGATTGTCTCCTTGGTTGGGATGTTCAAACATATGCTGGAGATTGCAGATTAGTTCGCCGTTTGCACCGGCAGGAATTGTCGGTTGGTGCATATGGAGGGCGCAGGCGAATCCGGCTTGAATGTTTTCGAGGCGCAGATTTGTGGTAGGTAGAAAGATTGGTTCGTTGCTATTGGCTGCGGCACTGATTTCCGCTTCGGAGCCGCAAATGTTGGGTAATCCTGAGTTGATTTCTTGTAAAATGGGTAAATTGGGAGATTGTGCGATCGCAGGCATAAGTTTTTCTCAACAATTGTGGAGGGGCGCTGTCTGCTATTGCTAAGATAGCTAGATACTTTAACAGTAGCAGAGGATGTCTGCCAAAGATAAATTTCACAAGATAAGTCCGGGAGCGCGGAAGCTCCTTATCTTGGGTAAAATGTTTAACACATTTCAGGTAAATAGGCGAGGTAAATTATGAAATACGAAATCAAGGTTTTGGAACCGACGGATTTGTGGTACATCCAAAATAATATCAATCCAGAAACCAACAAGTTTTACCATCCCACTAAAAATATTCCGTTGGTTCAGCAAGCGGAAATTAATTTGAACAATTCGGGAGTGATAATTCAAAAAGGTGCGCTGCATTGGTGTATTGGAAAATTGACCGAAAGCATCCAGGATACCCGCCACGTGATTCATCCGTCCAGAAATAAAAAACCTGTATCCGATGAAACTTGCCCGCCGAATTTATCTCGCGCAAGTCAATGCTTCAATTCTTTAATCTAAAATCTAAAATCTAAAATCTAAAATCTAAAATCTAAAATCTAAAATCGATTGACGGTAGGTGGAGAATTGCTGTTACAGCTTTGCGCGAGCAAAAAGCTACTGTTATAGCAGCTACAAATTCACCCGCTAAGATTGTCGAACTCAAACAAGGTGAAACTTTGATAGCTGATTGCGATTTGGTGAAAGGATTTACTCAGGGGATTGAAGAAGATTATCGAAAATTAGGTCATTTTGGCAAAGGCGGTGGAGAGGGTTATGTTTGGTATTATCAGGGGAAAGGTAAATTATTAATATGTGAAAATGATGCTATGGGTTTGGGATAAGTTGTTGCATTTTTGTCGAGCGGTATGAGAATTATGAGTGGGATTTATGTAAGGAATGAGAATTAAATAACTTCCACTCTTGAAAGTGGGATGGGCGTCCCGCCCGTCCCACAATAACAATTAAAATTGTAAGTTATTTAATTCGCGATCCTAAGATAAGGAGGAAGAAACATCGCACACAAATTTGCAGGCATGAAAGTGTCTGAGATTCTCAAAGGTAAAAAAGGTAGTATAAAACAAGCACAGCTTCCGGCAACTTCGCCAAGTTGGGAAGAATTTAGCGAAATGATATGGGAGCAAATAGAAAGAGGTGCTGAAGAAAATATCCCGGCTTTAGGATGGTTCGCAAATTGTTGAGCGATCGGAGATTTGATAGATGAAAAATAATGGATTTGACCAACTAATATTATTTTTGCAAAAGTTGGACAAACAGGCGATCGATTACAGTTTAGCGCATCATCGCGATGAAGCTATGATGGTAATTGTAGCTGTACCTGGGGAACGGTGGGAAATTGAATTTTTGAGTGATGGTTCGGTGGAGGTAGAGAAGTTTGTCAGTAATGGAGAGATTGCTGGAGAAGAAGCTTTGAGTGAGTTATTCGCTCGATATTCGGAACTAGACGAGACAAATGGCGATTTGACTCAAAAGATTGAGTTGACAAATGCGAGAAGATGAGTTATGTTTTGCGGAATTTGGGATCGAGTTGCCACAATTTCGACTTGCTCAACCGATGATTTTTCCTTTGAAGGAGAGCTTGCAGCTTCGCCTCGATGATATCCTTCCCCGTTGGGCTATTGCCAGTTATCGCCCCAATCCGTCTCAACATCCACTACCAGCGCCTATTTTCCCTGTATTCCCAATGGCCTACTTGCTTATTTGGCGAGAAACCATATACTTTGTCATGTTAAGAAAATATCTTTTTGATTCATCCAGGAGCGAGAAAAAAAAATGTACATTGTACAAATTGCCTCGGAGTGCGCCCCCGTCATCAAAGCAGGGGGTTTGGGTGACGTAGTTTACGGTTTGAGTCGGGAGTTGCAGAATTCCGGCCACTGCGTCGAGATTATTCTACCGAAGTACGACTGCATGAGGTACGACCACATTTGGGGACTTCACGAGGCCTACCGGGATTTGGCTGTGCCCTGGTACGGCGGCGAAATCCTCTGTGATGTCTTGTGCGGGTGGGTGCACGGGCAGTTGTGTTTTTTCATCGAACCTCGCTCTCAAGATAACTTTTTTAATCGCGGCTGTTATTACGGGTGCAATGACGACAATATGCGGTTTGCATTTT
Organism: Microcoleus sp. B4-C2; assembly: GCF_036705265.1. Classification (NCBI taxonomy): domain Bacteria; kingdom Bacillati; phylum Cyanobacteriota; class Cyanophyceae; order Oscillatoriales; family Microcoleaceae; genus Microcoleus; species Microcoleus sp. B4-C2. Next base: position 1,418 of record NZ_JAUBUB010000157.1, on the reverse strand, counting down.
TCAGCAAAGCCGCTTTGGAATTTTTGCTCAGAAGCAACAAGCGTCCCGATGTGATTCACTGTCATGATTGGCAAACTGGTTTGGTGCCAGTCCTGCTGTTTGAAATTTACAAATACAATTGGATGGAATATCAGAGAGTCTGCTATACCATTCACAATTTCAAACATCAAGGCATGGGAGGTGGCGATATTTTGGAAGCAACGGGTTTGCACAGACCGGATTATTATTTTGATTACGATCGCCTCCGAGATAACTTTAACCCTTTTGCTATCAACTTTATGAAAGGCGGCATTGTTTACTCGAACTTTGTCACCACGGTTTCGCCCCACCATGCTTGGGAAGCTCATATGGGCGAGTGTGGCTACGGTTTGGGGCACACATTGCATTTATATCAAGAGAAGTTTCGCGGGGTGCTCAACGGCATTGATTACGATGTGTGGAATCCTGAGACCGATCGCTATATTCCGCACCACTACAATCAGGAGGATTTGGCAGGAAAAGCCAAAACTAAAAAAGCTTTGCGCGATCGGCTGTTACTGCGCGATGCTGACAAGCCTATTATTACCTTTATCGGTCGTTTGGACGACCAAAAAGGTGTCCATCTCGTCCACCATGCAATTTATTACTCTCTGAGTAAGGGGGCACAATTCGTGCTTTTGGGTTCCGCGACGGAAGCGGGAATTAACGATCATTTCCAGCACGAAAGACAGTTTTTAAATGATAATCCAGACTGCCATTTAGAACTAGGTTTTAATGAGGAACTGTCGCACTTAATTTACGCGGGTGGGGATATGATTGTGGTTCCCAGTAATTACGAACCCTGCGGGCTGACTCAGATGATTGGGTTGAGGTACGGCACTGTTCCTGTGGTGCGGGGAGTTGGCGGTTTGGTGAATACTGTGTTCGATCGAGATTACGACACCCGCCACCTGCCGGAAGATCGCAACGGTTACGTGTTTTACCAAACCGACTACGCCGCTTTAGAGTCGGCGCTCGATCGGGCGATCGGATTGTGGTATGACTATCATGATGAATTTGAAAAACTCATGCTTCAAGGCATGAATTGTGACAATTCGTGGAAATATCCAGCTAAAGACTATGTGGAAATTTACGAGCTAATTAGACACAAATAAGCCGTAGGATCTCAGATGCTGCACCATTGTCAAGAACGGACTCTGGGGCCCGTTCCACAAAGAATGAGTTTTCTCGCTTCACAGGCCGTCCAGCCTGTTCATAAAAGGCTTATTGAGAATGGTGCAACATCTCAGATGAAATTGTTGTGGGGAGTAGGGGCCCTAGCGTCCCGCCCGCCCGAAAAATACAACGCAAGATGCCCGACAGCTAAGGATCGCGAATTAAATAACTTACAATTTTAATTGTTATTGTGGGATGGGCGTCCCGCCCGTCCAAAAAGGACG
>NZ_JAUBUB010000156.1:0-8449 GCF_036705265.1 Microcoleus sp. B4-C2 | reverse complement strand
GTCCAAAAAGGACGGGCGGGACGCCCATCCCACAATAACAATTAAAATTGTAAGTTATTTAATTCGCGCTCCTAACCACGATCGCGCAAGTAATGAAAACTCCTGTCTTCACTACCAACCAGTTTGATTTTGGTCGATCGACCGGACACGATGTCATATCCTGAGAATGGTTGGCAAAAAACCCGGTTTCTCTGAAAATATAGAGTTAAGCAGCGAGACATCTAGAAAGAAACCGGGTTTTTTGCCCCTAAATAATTCCTGTTTATTCGATCGGCCCAAATTCAATTGTCTCAATAAACTCAAAAATCTTGTTCATAATTCCCTCAACTTCAGACTCCAGGGAACCCAATTCATCCCCCTCCTGATAAATGCGCTGACAGCTTACCGTGTAGCAAAAATCGTCAGCAATAAAAGCCATAAGTCCCCGGTAAGCATCCAACCGAGTCAGAGGGCGATCGTTTTCTTGCACGCTGATAGTTGCACCCCCAGGCAAATCTAAAACCACGAAATAAGCTTCTTCATCTTCTAAATATTCCGCGTGGAGTAACTTAGAATTGGGAACATTAGCCAGAATTGCCTGAGAAACAAAATTGTCGAGAAAAGACTTGAGATAACCTTCCTCGCCAACCGACTCGATTGTTTCTTCCACTTCACCAACAACAGGGAAATAATCAATTTTCAGCAAAACGCCAAAGTCATCTGAAAATGCGACACAGCTTTCTTGATCATCAATTTTACCGCCTCGTTCCTCATCAACGGGAATGGGAACGCTAAAATTGCCTTCAGGAGATACGTACCATGCCGCATCGAAATCAGACTCTTCGCCCTCTACTTCCGAGTAAGCAGCAATTACATCCTCAATAATTTCTGCAGCTTCCTCATCTTCCACACCTAATGCTTGCTGGAATTCCTGAAGAAAAGCCTGGTGCTTCTCAGATATTTCGCCATCTGCGACAAACATTGCTGCGGTTATGGCAAAAGTATCCAAAACTAACTCATCTGGCATAGATGCCCCAGCAGTATTAAATAATGCTCCTAAACCGTCCTGGGCAACAATACCGGCGAGTCTTTGAAACATTGCTGACATATCATCTTCCGAGTATTCAGCAAATATTTCTGATTCCCAAAGTATGCTTTCTAAGATATCAGCATCCGTATCAGGGGAATTTGCCTCTGCTGCCACAAGTGCTACCGCTGCTACGGATTCTTCTAAAGTCAAGCTTGCTTCGGATTGGTCTTCTGAATTGAATATTTTATCAAACTTGCCCACAGGTTTTGCCCCGCTAGTGTTTAGTTTTGCTATTCATAGCAACTTTATGACATAAAAAGATAGTAGTCAATCGATTGCGCGATTTTAGATTTTAGATTTTAGATTAAAGAATTGAAGCATTGACTTGCGCGAGATAAATACGTTCGGCAAGTTTCATCGGGTACAGGTTTTTTATTTCTGGACGGATGAATCACGTGGCGGGTATCCTGGATGCTTGATTGTCAGGGATACTCTGGACGCCGGACACGGCGTAGTGCTTCCCTACAGATATCGCACCCGACACGGCGCTGTGCCGTTTCCCTACAGATATCGCCTATTACCAGGGACTGCCAATTATTGTGAATCCGGCCCAAAACTTCGGGTGTGAGAAATCTGCATTTGGTACTTGCGCCGATTGGGTAAGGTCGATCGCGCCTTCAGTCCCCCGCAATTGACCGTTTTTAATTAAAATTTGTTTGTGGATCATTGCCAGTTGAGCTTTTCTGAGCGCTTCAGCTTTAATGTTTTCCGATCGCAAATTGCCATAAAACTCGGTCATCAACCCCAAAGTGCCGATATCATTAACTTTCCACAAACTCGCTAGCGCTGATTTTACACCACTGCGGACGGCCAGTCCAGCAAATCCCATTTCTGCTGTATTGTCCCCGATCGCAGTTTGGCAGGCACTCAGCACTAATAACTCTACTTGTCGGCGATTGTACCACTTCGCCAACCTAAATTCATCTAGCGCCAAAGAGCTGTCCCACAAATCAATCTCAGCTTCTTTTCTTCCATTTTCCCTTTGAGGAAAACTGGCGTGAGTAGCTAAGTGAACGATTCCAAATGCCTGTTGTTCTCGCTGTTTTCTCAGGTTTTCCAGGGTAAAGTCTTGATTGAGAAAAGAGCGGCCTTGCCACAAGGGAAATGCTGCTTGATTTTGCGTTTCTGTTCTCCTCCCGGCGATCGCAGATAATTCGATCGGCACCGCAGGCAAAGCAGGTTTATCAGTGTGGGGAAATTGGGAAGCACCCATCGCTAAAACTTGAGCGTTTTGCAAACTTTGATAATTGGTGTTAGTCAAGCTGACACTAGGAAGTGAGCCTACACTGTACTTTTCTACTAGAAATTGCTTGCCGTCGTGCAAAGCGGATAGCGGCAGTTGGCGCAAACCGGCATCAAAAGAAAACACTAGCGTATCTATATTTAATGCTTCTAAATTTGAACTAATCGGCGCAATCAACCACTGGTAAAGTTGCTGAGAAATGGGCAAATATTCTTCAGTTTGTGAATCATTTGATTGACCCAAATAGCGCTGAAATTCTGCCACATTTTTCAGCAAAACAGCGCTAGTGACAGGGATGTTTTTGAGAATGGGAGGGCCGTCTGGAACTACTAACACTAGGGATAATTCTTCGAGACGGACGATCGCGTAAACAATTACAGCTTGCTTCCCGGTTTCTTCCTTAATTGTTTTCAGAGTTTCTCTCAGATATTGAACGTTAATTTTTTTATCCGTGAAATTTTCCCCATAATAATTTTCGTAGTCTTGTTCAAAGAGTTGATCAATTAGAGCAACAGCATCGTTAGCATTGCCTTGTTCTAAAGTTTGTTCGACGAGCGATCGGCTAATTTGTGAGGGAAAGAGATTTGGAATATCTGCAGGTGGGGGATTTTCTGCGATCGGAGTTGCTACGGGTGCTGGAGTTGGTTCGGGAGTAGGGGCGGGTGCTGGAATTGTTGCGGGAATTGGAGTTGGTGCGGGAATTGGAGTTGGTGCGGGAATTGGTGGGGGCGCTGGAGTAATACTCGGTGAATCTTGAACAGGCGCTGTATTTATTGCAGCTATTCTCTCCCAAAGATCAGAAAGATTGACATCAAAGGGTTCAGAATTAGCAATCGGTAAACTAGGAGTTGGCACAATTATTTCCGGCGGAGTTTCTGCGACTGAAACAGTTAAATTGTCAGTAGATGTCTGTGTGGAAATTAGGTTATTTGCTTCGGCTCCCGCAATCGTGTTAACTGACGGGGAGTAAGGAAGTTCTAGGGAGATAATTGTTTCATTGTTACGCTTCCAATCTAATTCGGTATTTCCCGTTTCAGCATTTTGGTCGATCGAGGTTTGAGCTCCCAATAAATCGCCAATTAAAAAAGCTAACTCCTGTTGGGGAGTTTGGCTTGGGCTGACAGCGGGTGCGGGTACGATCGCACTTGTAGGTGCGGGTACGATCGCACTTGTAGGTGGTGGCTGAATCTGAGTTACAGGCTGGGTTAGAGAGGCAAGAGGGGCTGTGGGCGCGGGATTTGGCGCGTTTGAAGGTTGAGGCGCGATCGCAGGTTGAGAGGCGAGGGAGGAGGTGATTTGGGAAACAGAGGGAAGGGTAGGCCTCGAAGCTATGCGGGCAGCAGCGTTTGGGGTTGTGGGAGTTGAGGGCTGCGTGGGGCGCGCGCGGGGTGGCAGTAGGAATAAACCGGGCAATTCAGGTAGTTGGAAGTTGAGGGGAAAACCAGTTATCGGATCGGGTGTTGCCGAAGGTGCGATCGAAGTTTCGGGTGTTGCCGAAGGTTCGATAAATATTTGGGGAATTGGGAAAGGTGCGATCGAGCTTTCGGGTGTTGGGGCAGGTGCGATCGAGCTTTCGGGTGTTGCCAAAGGTGCGAGGGGTAAACGCGGTGGGAGTTGCGGTGAGGGCGTGGCTGCGGGCGCTGGAGTCGGTGTTGGGGAAGGGGCTGGAGTAGCTGCGGCTGTGGGTGCAGGCGCTGGAGTATCTGCGGCTGTGGGTGCAGGCGTTGGAGTAGCTGCGGGTGTCGGTGCGGGTGTTGGAGTAGCTGCGAGTGTCGGTGCGGGCGTGGGAGTAGCTGCGAGTGTCGGTGCGGGCGTTGGAGTAGCTGTGGCTGTGGGTGCGGGTGTTGGAGTAGCTGCGGGTGTCGGTGCAACTATTGGCGGCGGTACGGAAATAATTTGAATGCGATCGACATCCTGTCTGTGAGTATAGAGATAGGAGTTATCCGGCAAAATTGTTTGAATAGGATTAGAATTTCCCCTAGTAATTGCACCCGCCGTTCCATTTGTGGCAGAATCACCGACAATAAACGGCGTTAATCCTGCGCCTCCGTGGCGGATAATTATAGTACCGCCGCTGCTATCTCCAGGACTTCCAGCCGTAGAAATGCTAGCATTGATGCCGTTTCTGTCTGTGAACGAATTTAGCGATCGAAAAAACATTCCCATCAGAATCTCCACATTTCCGCCGATACCGCTGCCCTGACTCTGAGCATCAATTTGACTCACAGTAATATTGCCAGAAGTGCTGCGGTTATAAGCTGTAACATTCCCTGCATTCCCCTGCGCCGAAGAGTCAATTTTACCAACAGTAATACTTCCGGTAGCGTCGAGCAAGATACTGCCGCCATCACCAGCAGACGAGGTATTGATATCGCCCGCAGCAATATTAGTTCCAGCATTCAAAGCGATATTGCCACCATTGTTAGGGGAAGTCGCATCAAGATTTTTAGTTGTGATTTCTCCGTTCTCACTAAACAAAGAAATTCCGGCGGGTGAGGTGATATTTTGGGCGGTAATATTATTGGTAGTAATAATGTTAATTGCACCGGAACTTTCGGGGATATCATCTTGAATATTGACGCTATTGAGGGGAGTAACACTGCCAACAGCACCACCCAAATCAACACTTCCGGCATCGGGTTGAACAGTCAGACTGTAAGGCCCGTCAACAGTAGACTGAAAAGTAATATCGCCAGTCTCTAAAATTTTGACCGACAGGTTATCACCTAATGTTACCGGAGCGTTAAAAGTAATGTTATTGCGGTTGGTTTCGATATTTCCCTTAGCAGTAATAGAGTCATTTGCCTTGACATCAATATTGCCACCAGTCACAGTAATACTGGGAGCGAAAGTACGGGAATTAATATCCGATGTCGAAACTGTTCCGCCAGCATTTATGGTGATTCCTCCGCCCTTACCATTTGCCGCAGCGGTAATAATTGGGCCGGCAGTTGTGTCGATATTACCGCCGCTTTGAATGCGAAGATTGCCGCTATTGGCGTTGAAGCCGCTCAATAATAGGGCGCTACCAATTCCTGCTGTACTGATGTTGGTTCCAGCTTCGAGGGAAATATTGCCGCCGTTGTTGCCGCCGATCGCATTGATGATTCCGGCGGTAGTATCTATAGAACCGCCGCTTTTGAAGGTTATTGAGCCGCCGTCTTGATTGCCGATCGCCCGGATGTCGCTGGTAGTAATATTTCCCCCAGCATTTAGATTAACATTGCCGCCTGTGTTAGTTTTAATACCGGGAGATGAACCGTCATAACTTGTCAATAGCTGACCTGTAGTAATATTGCCGTTGCTGTTAGTAAATTTAAGATTTCCACCCTGTATTCCCGATACTAATACATCGCCTATATTAATGTCACCGCTGGTAGTAGATAAAGTAACGTTGCTACCGTTGCCGTTAGCAGAATCACCTGCGATCGCGGTTCCTGTTGTCGGTGTTGTGATGCCGGTGCTGGCTTGAAGAGTGATATTTCCAGCAGCGCGATCGCCCGTGACATTAAGCGTTCCGGTATTTATGGAACCGACAGTGCTCGTAAGTGCGATCGGGCCACCATTTTGATTCGCCGTTACAGTGAGATTGCCAGTCGTAATATTGCGATCGGCACTCAAAGTAATTGACCCACCATTTTCCGGTAGAAAAATCGTATCATTTCCTGAATCCTGAGAGCTGGTGGCATTTAATTTTCCTGTAGTGATGCTGCCATTCGTGCTAGTAAAATTAACAATCCCGCCTTGCAATTTACCATAGTTTAATACGTTACCTGTTATAATATTTCCACTGGTAGAGATAGTAATATTGCCGCCCTTCTTACCGCTGTCTGAAGTATTAGTGAGGTCGCCAAGCTGGATATTGCCGTTTACGCTTGTAATATTAATATTTGCACCATCTGCTGTAGATTCATCTAGACTATCTGCACCTATATAACCTACGTTAATGTTACCCTTTGCCTGTAACGTTACAGAACCAGGAATGCTGGATAAAGCGCTATTTCCAGTGGTTATATGTACTCCGCTTGGAGGAAAAATAATAGCTCCCTGTTCGCTGATGATGGTAACATTACCACTACTACCAGTAGGTACTGTATTAGGAACTCCTCCTGCAAAACTCTCTATACAATTGTTAGAGGAGGTACAGTCTAAAGTGATATCGTTTTTTGCTTTGAGAGTAATGTCACCCGCTCCGCTAGGTGCGAAAGAAGCTATACTTTCTCTAAGAGTAAAGCTGCCACCGGCATTAACAGTAATATCACCGCCCTTGCCATTCACAGCGGTGGCTATAGCCCGAAGTGCTCCTGTTGAAATATTTCCTCCGGCAGTCAAAGATATAGAACCAGCATCGCCCCCAAAATTATCTGCGTTAATGTTTCCTGTTTGAATGCTGCCTGCCGCTTGCAAAGTTATAGGGCCAGTTTGACCAGTTCTTGGGAACAAATTCGGATCGGGAAACGTATCAATTTTTCCTACTACTTGAATGTCACCACCCGATCGCAAAATTACCGATCGCGAACTTCCCAATATAAATTCATCTGTACCGGGAGAAGCATTAGCCAAATTTGCATCTGGACTCGTAATTACGATATCTCCATTAAAAGTAATATTTCCTGTACCAGAAGTTGTATCTACCTTGATAGATGCACCCGTGTAACCCCCAGAAATATAATCACCATCTTGTATAAATGGAGGATCGTACAGACTAATAAAATTCGCAGGTTTACCGGATAAATCAACAATCGATGTGTTATTTCCGCTCCTAAAGTGAGAATCTGTAGATATCATGCCATCACTCACTAAAGTCAAATTTCCGCCGCTCACAAATGGCGTTTGTGAAAGATGATTCAGCGCCAAAAGATCGATACTTTGATTTCCCTGAATGTAGAGATTGCCGCCAGCATTCGCCACAAACGGATTTGCCACACTATCGCGCACCCGCACTGTATCGTTAGCCAGCAAATTCAAATCGCCAGTTGTACGCAACAGACTTTCAACTAATGTCAAATTGCGATTAGCTGACAGCGTTGCAGTCTCCGCAGTTACTTCTTTAGCAGCGACATCTCCATTCTCTACCTGCAAACCAGAACCCGTTAATTCTACTTGCCCTCCAGCGTTGACAGTCACTCCCGTTGCACTTCCCCCGCCACCAGTCAACAACTGCGGCAAAGATGCAACTGGTAACACCCAATTTTGAGGCAAACTCCCCGCTACAGATTGCGGTTGAATCTCCAAACTCAACAGATTTCCCGGTTGACTAATTCTGACTAAACTTTCACCCGGTACAGCCGCAACAGTAATATTTCCTCCCGGTGCAGAAAGTTGTCCGCTACTCAAAACCGTGCCGCCCAATAAAGTTAAATTTTGCCCTTGTCCCACGGCCAAATTGCCTAAATTGACAATTCCTCCCGGTTGTGTATTTGTCAAAGCAAAAGTATTAGGATTTCCGACTAATTGAGTATAATTATTAGTACCAGCCGCACTAAACCAGTTATTGCCAAAACCCAGGCCCGTCGCAGTAGTCGCAGTGAAAGCAGCAGGCACGTTCAAACTGGCATTTGTTCCGAAAACAATCCCCGCCGGATTCATTAAAAATAAATTGGAATTGCCGCCCGTTATTTGAATTAATCCGTTAATCAACGAAGCATCGCCGCCGACAACTCGCCCTAAAATATTGCGGATATTAGGATTTGATATAAAGTTAGCAGTTTGTCCTTGAGTTAAACCAAATTCTTGGAAACTGTGAAAGAGATTTGCACCGTCGCTTGATTGTTGGCCGCCGTTGATGTTGAATTGGTTGCCGCTGGGAGTAATTTGAGTATTCGTGCCGTCGGTTGCGGGGGTAATTTGGGCTGTGGCTGTTTGGGATGCGGGGAAAAGTCCTATTTCCCACATTGTTAAGGTGGTGAAGGAGAGGAAGGTGAGGAAAAAGCGGGGTTTTTTGTGTGTTGATTTCATTGTTTTGTTAGTAGATGATGTTTCGTACACTCTGATAATTGCGAAAGTCCGCCAGCGCCCTCTGACAGTCCCAAATTCCGTCAATCCGCCAGGGAATGAATTCCCTGGCTCAAAGCTAAAGTCCTCCTAAGAAACTCAATCTAACTGTGGAGTTTTAGCAACTAGCTCAAACCCAAAAG
>NZ_JAUBUB010000155.1:0-8648 GCF_036705265.1 Microcoleus sp. B4-C2 | reverse complement strand
CGTCCCGCCCGTCTTTTTTGGACGGGCGGGACGCCCATCCCACAATAACAATTAAAATTGTAAGTTATTTAATTCGCCCTCCTCAGCAGCCAGCTAACGGTTAACACAGGGGCGGCCTAGTTTGAGAATTGATCGGGAACTTTTCTTATTTAAAACCGTCTTTTAGGCGAGGATTTTCTATTGCCATCGCCTAAATCAAAAAACATATTCTCCACATCAGCTCTGAAAAAGTGCTAACTGCTCTCCTAATTATTTTCATAGGTTTAGCTCCCTCGCTGCTGTCTTTGTGGGTGATGCGCTATGCCCAGAGCCAAGCCCGCGATAGAATTGCAGCCGCCAGACTTGCGGTAGCGAATAGACCAATCCGAACTCAACTACCAACTGCCGATCGCACTTACATCCAAAGCCTCGGTTATTCGATCGGCGATATCACTTGCGAGTATAACGCCCGCTCTAATTACATTCGCTGCGCTGTCAATCCTTCTGGGCCCTGTCAAGATTGTCGGTACTACCAAGCCCGAACCCTTGACGCTCGCGGTGAAAAGATATAGCTTATATTGGTGCTTGTATCTACGTCTATTTGCGGATGTAATAATCAATGAGTTAATATGTACTTACGTGTAAGGATTATTGTTGAAGCTTGTTTTGGACGACCCACGCCCAAACTCAGCACGTAAAACCTAATCAAGCATTATTGCTTGGTTACAGTTGCCATAACTGGCAGATTGCGATCGGTGTTTTTCTAGTTGATGACTTACGATCAGAAACCAGGTTTAGATGATAAATTTTGGTTAGACGACGAGAAATCTAGTCATAAATTGGTTTTCCTGTCTCCTGAGCGTAACTCCTGCAGTTAAGAAAATTAGCCAACAAAAATCGTAAATAGCTGAGGCGCACATCTCCAAATCCGTTTCTCCAAAACATCATGAAAAATTCTGCACGAAACATTGTCCCGAGCATTTATCTTAAACAGAAACCAGCTCGAAGACTCGTTTCTTGACAGTTTGAGAATTTGCTTGTGGGGAGCACTAATCTGTTTTTGCGATCGTAGCGAAACAGTCTCAAACCTAGATTGCTATGTCCAGACTCCAAGTCATGAATTTTTAAGAAGCTTCGTCGATACAGGGTATGCCAATTTCAATTGAATCTCATATGTTGCACCATTTTCAAGAATAGGCTTTCTGGCCTGTTCCACAACAAGTGAATTTTCTTATGGGCTGGGCAGGAGAACCCCCCATAGAATGGTTATTGAGAATGGTAAAAGATATCAGTTGAATAACACTTCGGGCACAGTCGCCATAATTATGTGACGGCTATCACTCCCTAATTAATGTGTGGTTGCTATTGTAAGGAACCCCACGCTTAAAAGCGGGGGCTTTTGGGAAGTCCGGCTCGTTCCGAGCGGTTCAAGAAGAAAGCTCGAACCTTACCAGAGACAGGATTAGACCTCCGTTTTTTGAGTCATGATACCGGAGAATGCGACGCTAGTTTTCCGCTCTATCGCCAAAAGTTAAACAGGCTTAACGGGGTTAAACCAGTGCTTTTGACACAACAAGCTCATAAAACATTCTCGAAGCGAACTTTACCCAGCAATGGAGGACTTTATGTCTAATTTCGTTTTTGTACTTGATACCCAAAAACGACCGCTCAATCCAATCCGCCCAGGAATGGCTCGTAAATTGCTAACCACTGGCAAAGCTGCTGTTTTCAAAAGGTATCCATTCACGCTAATTCTCAAAGTAGAGGTAACGGTATCCCAACAACCCATCACTCTTAAAATAGATCCTGGCTCCAAAACCACGGGCCTTGCATTAGTCGAAGGAGAAAACGTAATCTTTGGTGCAGAACTAACTCACCGAGGTCAATCAATTAAAGCCTGTTTGGAGTCTCGCCGTTCACTGCGTAGAGGCAGGAGAAATCGCCATACTCGTTATCGAAAGGCTAGATTTCTAAATAGAACTTGCCCTAAAGGATGGCTGGCTCCAAGCTTGCAACATCGTGTCGAAACAATCCTGACATGGGTAACTAGATTAATGAAAGTCGCTCCCATTAGTTCTATTGCTCAAGAACTTGTGCGATTCGACTTACAACGACTAGAAAATCCAGAAATTAGTGGACTGGAGTACCAGCAAGGCGTTTTATGTGGTTACGAAATCCGCGAATACTTGTTGAATAAATGGGATAGGAAGTGCGCGTATTGTGGAGTTACGGATACACCGCTACAAGTCGAACACATTCATCCCAAAGCCAAAGGCGGATCTAATCGTATTTCTAATCTTTGCCTTGCTTGCGAAAATTGTAATACTCGGAAGGGAACTCAAGATATTGAGCAATTCCTCTCCAAAAAGCCAGAAATTTTGAAGCGAATTCTATCTCAAGCAAAGCGGTCTTTAAAAGACGCAGCAGCAGTCAATTCAACTCGCTGGGCGTTATTTAACCGACTTCGTATGAATGGCTTGCTTGTTTCTACAGGCAGTGGTGGTCTAACAAAGTTCAACCGCACTCGATTAAATTTAGCTAAAACTCACTGGTTAGATGCTGCTTGTGTCGGCAAAGTCGAAGAATTAAAAGTGCTGACTTCTCAACCGCTGCTAATTAAGGCAGCAGGACACGGTACTCGACAAATGTGCGGCACAGATAAGTTTGGCTTCCCAATTCGTCACAAGTCGAGAAAGCAAATCCATTTCGGCTTTCAAACTGGCGATATTGTCAGCGCTACCGTCACAGCAGGCAAGAAGGTCGGCACCTATGTGGGACGAATTCTTTGCCGCGCATCCGGTTCGTTCGACATCGCCACAACGACGGGAAGAGTAGCAGGAATTAGTCATAAATATTGCAAATCTATTCACAAAAAAGATGGCTATTCCTATGGATTTTAATTCAAGGCGACTGAAGTCGCAGCCGCTTTCCTCCCCATGTCTAAAGCCAGGGGCTTCTCGCTCGTTTTCTGGTGAACAGGGCTTGCACAGCCAAACCAAAGAAACCGAGTTGTTTACCGGGAGCGAGGGCTGCAAAGAAGTCTTTTCGTCCCTCAAACCAGGTTTATACGTCTAGAAATAGTGAGTTTTATCTGCCAAGTAAAGTGCATTAGACGAGGTACAGAAAAGCTCATCAAGTAAATTCTTGAGAACTCGTGTTCTTATCTACTGCGCGAGGTAAGAGCTGTGTAACAGATACACTCGCGATCCTAAAAGAAAAAAGTCGAAGGCAAAATATCACCCGATAGAGAGATTATTGGGATTTAAACACCAAATCCTCAGTTCTTCTGCCGGCGCTATTTGCAATGCTATTAAATATTCATATAGCACTGCTTTGTGCTGAGTAAAATTGGCTTTTTGCTCTGAATCTAAGTCAAGCAGCAGAGCCTCTTACTCTGCAATTAAGCCTTTTAAATAGGTGATAATAATCATCGGGAAATGGGTATATCATATACAATTAGTGAGACTATTTTACCATGCAAAGCATCTGCAACAAACCAATTTTTATCGCCCCAAAAATAGGTGAGTCCACCACAAGGATTGGGGGCGCAAAATCCCGAACAACAGTAACTTATCATCAGAAAAAACCAATAAAACAAGTAAAAACAGTAGGGGCAATCCCCCCGTGGTTGCCCCTGTCCCAGAAAATTCGTGGCGGCACGAGAATTGGGCATCCCCACAGAGAATTTTTACGAGCAACCGTAAGGGAAAACCCCCCGTGGTTGCCCCCTCGGACTGTAAAAAATGTACTGTTTCTCGATGCCAGAGTAGAGAACTGCGAGAGCTTGGCAAGAGGAGCAACAGCCGATACAGAGGTATTTGTACTGAACTCGACGGGGGATGGAGTCGAGCAAATTACTAGAATTTTGGCTAATTGCAGCGATTTAGACAGCCTTCAGATAGTTTCTCACGGTCGAGAAGCTCTGGTGCAGCTAGGGTCGATCGAACTCTGCAACGACAACCTACAAACCTACAGCCATTCGTTACAGCAGTGGAGAAAAGCCCTCAGCGAGAGAGGAGATATCTTGTTATTCGGGTGCAGCGTCGCAGCGGGGGAAAGCGGCGAAGCCTTCGTGCGGCAGCTAAGCTTGATGGTCGGTGCAGATATTGCAGCTTCCGACAACTTGACGGGGAGTGCGGCCCTCGGCGGCGACTGGCAATTAAAATTTGCGACAGGGGAAATAAAGGCGAGAATCGCCATTGAAAAAGAAGTCCTCGAAGCCTACCCTTACGCCCTCGGCACATTAGTTAACGAAACTTTCAAAAACTCCACAGTTAGGGGGCCTTGGATTTACGGGGGAAATGACGGGGCACTGTTCGATCCCAGCAGCAACGATCCAGCAGCCGATCAACTTATCCCCGGCATTACCGGAGGCACAGTATCCGGCGTACTTCCGGCTTTGGGCGGTGCAACTCCCGGCGATGGCGCTCTGCGATTAACTCCAGCAGTAAACCTTCGGGAAGCCTTCGTCATCTACAACAACCCCATTCCTTCAACCGACGGTCTCAGAGTCCAGTTTGATTTTTATTCTTACGGTTCAAGGGAGCAAGCTAATGCTCCGCAACCATTTATTAGCCCTCAGCCAGGGGACGGGCTGGGTTTCTTCTTGATTGACGGCACTGTTAGCCCAACAAGGACTGGGGGTTATGGCGGTTCTGTCGCTTACGCTCCACGAACGGGTATACCCGGTATTGAGGGAGGTTATTTAGGCATTGGGCTTGACGAGTTTGGCAATTTTTCAACATCCACAGAAGGGCGGTCGGGTCCTGAGCCACCCCCGATTCCCGGCTCCTCTATTGGTTCTTTCAGACCAGATTCAGTAACTGTTAGAGGAAATCAAGCAAACGATTATCGGTTTTTAACAAATGCGATCGTTCCCTTCGGCATCGATAACATTCCTACGAGTATTAACTTTATCGGCCCTCCCGGCACCAGTTTTAATTTCAGCAATACGTTCACGAGCGATCGCAATTTAGCCAAAAGATCCGTTCAAATTACACTGAATCCATCTAACGATCCGGTCAATCCCTCTCGCCTCACCGTGGCCTTCGATGCAAATTTCGACGACATCTACGAAACTACATTGATCGACATCCGCAACTTGGCCACCGAAAACGGCCGGGTACCGCCAATTTTGAAATTTGGTTTTGGCAGTTCCACAGGAAGCGCCAACAACATTCACGAACTTCAAAACCTGGTAGTTGAAACTATCAATCCTCCCAGTATCACCGCTGAGGTTGCCACTATCAAGACCGGCCCGCAGTTCGTCAAGCCCGGAAGCAGCATTACCTACACGATTACTACTGTAAACAGGGGGCCAGCGCCCGCTACAAATGTCCTGATTCAAGACGAAATACCTTTTGAAATGCTGCGTCCGGGGGGATTGCCGCCGGTTCTCACTGCCTCCAACAATGGCACTTATGTGAACGAAACGAAAGCTGTCACCTGGCCGTTAATTCCGGTTCTCAATGCGGGTGAGACTTTGACTTACACCCTGACTATTGATTTGCCGCCCGGTTTAACCAGCGGTAGCAGTTTTGCCAATGTTGCATTCAGCAATAGCTCGACTTTCGACCCCGATCTGGGCAACAACAGCGGTGTACTCGCGCCTGGGCAAATCGAGGGGCCTGGTGTAGTCTTTACCACTGTTGTCGATACAGTCGCAGATTTAGTTACTACCAAAAGTGGGCCTGTGACTACTTCGGCCGGGTCAAGCGTCGCCTACACATTGACTACGACTAACATGGGGCCAGACCCCGCTGCCAATGTGACCATCACGGACAGCATTATTCCGGGTTTAACAGGAGTCAGCGTATCGGATGGGGGGAGTTACGACCCAGTTTCCGGCATTGTCACCTTCCCAGCATTGACAACCCTGGCAAATGCAGCTACTGCGACCCGCACCGTCAGTTTCATTGCCCCAGCCACCCTTACCGCCATCAGCAACACGGCCCGGAGTAGCGCGGCGACTTTCGATCCGATCGCCACTAACAACAACGGCTGGGCGACCAACAAAGACGGCACTCCCACTAACTCTACGGTTACGACAAGTATTGCGCCCAACGCGGATCTTGTTACCACGAAAACCGGATCTACGAGTGCTACTGCCGGTAGTTCGGTCAGCTATACGATCGCCACAGTCAACTTAGGGCCGAGTCCAGCAGAAGCTGTAACCATCACTGACAGCATAGTTCCGGGGTTAACCGGAGTCACGGCATCTAACGGTGGCGTTTACGATCCAGTGACGGGGATTGTCACCTTTGCGCCCGTGGCAATAGCCCATAAGGAGACAGTCACCCGGACGATCGGCTTCACAGTGCCGCCCACCCTAACTTCCATCAGCAACACGGCCAGAAGTACCTCCATCACTCCCGACTCCACTCCTGCCAACAACAACGGTACAAACCCCAACGCCACCGTCATTACCTCGATCGAGGCTGTGGCCGATATTGTCACCCAAAAAACGGCTCCGGCCAGCATCGAGGTGGGCGACACGCTACTTTATACAATTACTACTACCAACAACGGGCCTAGTCCCGCGACCAACGTAGTCATCACCGACAGCCTAATTCCCGGCTTAACTAATGTCAGGATGTCCGATGGCGGAACCTACAATCCTGCCACAGGGGCGATCGATTTCCCAGCGATCGCGACTTTAGCCAGCGGCAGCAGCGTCACCCGCAGCCTGACTTTTGTACCGCCGTCTACCCTGACGAGCATCACCAACATTGTCTTGAGTCGATCGGACACTTTTGACCCGGACTTGACGAATAACGACGGCTCGACAGTCGCATTGCCCGGTCAGGCGGGGGGGCGAGTCGTTACTGCGATCGAGGCAGCCCGCGCCGACTTGGTTACGTCCAAGAGCGGTCTCACATCTGCTCCTGCGGGTAGTTCCGTGACTTATACTATAACTACCGCCAACAATGGGCCGAATGCTGCTGAAAACGTAGTGATTACAGACAGCATCATTCCCGGTTTAACGGGAGTCAGCGCATCCGATAACGGCACTTACGACCCAGTGACAGGGGTTGTCACCTTCCCAACAATTCGCAGTTTGACTAGCGGCAGCAACATCAACCGCGAGGTAACAGTAGTCATTCCAGCGATCGGCACCATTAGCAATACTTCCCAGAGTCGATCGACCACTTTCGATCCCGACCCCAGCAATAACAACGGTTCCGAGTCCAGAGCCACTGTCACCACCGCCATTTTACTCGCTCCGCCTTCACCCAACAAGCTTCCGTCAGCCGACAGCAGCAATGTGGCGATCGGGCCCAACAGCGTTGTCCAAATTAGCGGGATCGGAGGCAGAGACTCAGACGGCACAGTGGTTGCATTCACCATCAGCACCCTGCCGCCGGCAAATCAAGGCATCCTGTTCTTGGGCGACCCCGCAACCGGGGGAGTCGCCGTCACGGCAGGTCAAACCCTGACAGCCGAGCAAATGACGCAGTTATTCTTCCAGTCGGCCGGCAATTTCACAGGGGCTAACTTTACCTACAGCAGCAGGGACAATCTCGGTGGCATCAGTCCTGCAGCCACCGTTTCTCTGGTCTCACTGGCGTTCAACTACCCGCCGGTACCGACAAACTTCAGCAAGACACTGGCGCCAAACAGCACAGTCAACCTCACAGGGCTCACGGCAAAAGACCTCGACGACTCGATCGAATTCTTCACTATCAACACCCTGCCGGCAGCAAATCAAGGTGTCCTATTCTTGGGCGATCCCAGCCAGGGACTCCGGGTCACGGCAGGCCAAAGACTTAGCGCAACTCAAATCAGCCAGTTATTCTTCCAAGCAACCAGCGAATTCACAGCCACCAACTTTACCTACAGCGCCACAGACAGCCGCGGCGCCATTAGTCCAGCCCCCGCTACAGCCTCCCTGCGAGGACTATTACCTCCCACCGACGGGCCACCCGTCGCCAACAACTCCAGCGTCGCTTTGTTGGTGGAAACAACCGTGAACATCCCCGGACTCGGAGGAACCGACCCAGACGGGACGGTGGTTTCCTTTACCGTAAACACCTTACCACCAGCCAATGAAGGCACGCTGTTCTTGGGTGATCCCAGCCAAGGAGTGCGGGTCACGGCAGGTCAAACCCTGACAGCCGAGCAAATTACCCAGTTGTTTTTCCAGGCGTCCGGCAATTTCACAGGGGCAAACTTCACCTACAGCGCTACAGATAACCTCGGCGCTACCAGTGCGGCAGTCGCCACTGTCTCTCTCATTCCCCTTAAGGAACCGATACCCGTGCCGACACCCGCGCCGATACCGGTGCCGACACCACCAACACCGACACCCGCGCCGATACCGGTGCCGACACCACCAACACCAACACCCGCAGCGGAACCAACACCACCCGTCCCTGCGCCGGAACCAACACCCGCGCCCGCGCCGGAACCAACACCACCCGTCCCTGCGCCGGAACCAACACCCGCGCCGGAACCAACACCCGCGCCGGAACCAACACCAACACCAACACCACCCGTCCCTGCGCCGGAACCAACACCAGCGCCAGAACCAACACCCGCGCCGGAACCAACACCCACACCACCAACACCAACACCACCCGTCCCTGCACCCGAACCAACACCCGCCCCAGAACCAACACCACCAACACCCACACCCGCCCCAGAACCAACCCCCATATTCAACCCAGTAG
>NZ_JAUBUB010000154.1:0-8939 GCF_036705265.1 Microcoleus sp. B4-C2 | reverse complement strand
CTGGCACATCTCTTGATGAAATTATTCGGGCTTATTGTGCAGTCTAGTGTCTCATACTTATTTGAAATGACTATATGTAGTACACACAATCTTGTAGTAAGTAAGGTGCGTCGCCACCAGTCAATCTGCAAGTTCTATTTAAAAGGTCGCAGATCCGCACCCTACATATTAAAATCACACAACATAAATATAGCAGCTACTGTACTTCATCAACCACCGAATATGCTGTATTTCTCCGTCCTGATTCTGCTTTCGGAATGAATCCGGGGGCTTGTATCCTGGATGCTTTCGGTCATTAGTCATTAGTCATTATTTCTCGGTGTTATATTTCTTATGTGGCAGATTTTTATAATCTCAGATTGCTCCGGGGCTGGTTCACGCTAATCTTTAATACCAACAGAAAATGCAGGTGAACCAGCCATTACGCGCTATTAATTCAAGCTATTATCAATCAATTTTCTGGGTCTTGCAGTCTCTTCACCAACTCATAAAACGGTTCCCAATTATCATCAATAGCTATCGGTTCCCAAACAGCCTCAATCGTCGGTCTCAACAGCGATTGTTCGGGATTGTGCCTCCGCAACCTGTCCGCCATTTTGTCCATATCATCCGCCGACAAACTTTGCAAAACGTGATAATAAAACTGTCGCCAAGGTGCTATCAAGTCCGCCGGTTCCGCCTCAGTAAAAATTAGACTAGCATCATCTCGCCAAGTGCGATCGAACTGTCTTCGCAGTTCAAAAAAGAAATCGTGATAGCCTACTTGAGACTCCGCCAGCATTTTAATTGTCACCTTCAACAACTCATCTCCATCAGCTTCTGGCAAATCCTCAAATCCCAATCTCTTGAGCATCAACTCCCGATAAGCTGCATTATAATAATCGCCAAACTTGGCCAAACCCGCATCCATATCAGCTTGAGGAATCGCCGCTGCTAGCGGTTCCTGGAGCTTCTCTAAATTGTCCCTACAAATCAACGGTTGATTGCCGTAACAATAAAGACCCGAATAGTCAAAATAAGCTGCTGTAAATTCCGGCTTGTAAGTTGGGATAAAAGCGAAAGGCCCGTAATCGAAACTTTCTCCTGTAATTGACATATTATCAGTATTAAGCACGGCCTGGCAAAATCCTGCTGCCATCCACTGAGCGACTAATTCAGCTACTCGCTTGACTAAATCTGCATAAAATAGGGCATATTTTTCTGCAGGCGAAACCCCGGCATTACTTGCTTCTAAATGCAGTTGTGGATAGTAATATTCAATAACAAAATCTAAAAGTTTTTTAGTTAAATCCGGGCGGCGGATATAGTGCAATCTTTCAAAAGTTCCAAACCTGATGTGAGAATGACTGAAACGCACCATTACGGACGATCGCGTCGGAGATGGTTCGTCCCCCCGCCACAAAGCATCTCCAGTTTCAACTAAACTAAAACAGCGAGATGTTCTAACTCCCAACCGGTGCAAAGCTTCGGCGGCTAAAACTTCGCGAATTCCCCCTTTGAGAGTGAGTCTACCATCACCGCCCCGCGAGTAGGGAGTGCGGCCGGAACCTTTAGTGCCGAAGTCGTAAAGTCTGCCGTCAGTACCGCGAACTTGGCCGTATAAGAAGCCTCTACCATCACCTAAATTGGGGTTATATGTGTTGAATTGATAGCCGTGGTAACGGAGTGCGAGAAAGGGGCGGACGCAGTGAAATTCGCCGAACGCTTCGATAAAATGTTGGTCGGTTACTTGTGCTGGGTCTAAACCCAATATCGGCAATAATTTGTCGTTGCGGAAGCGGAGAATATGCTGCGGAAAATCGGCCGCAGGGACTTCATCAAAATAGTCGCCACCGAGGGATTCGAGGGCGGGTTCGTAGTTGAGGGAAAGCAAAGGATTTGACATTTTTCTATTTTATCTTGAAATTGGCGATCGCTCCAAATTATATACGGGTAAGGTGCGGACTGCATTGGTGTCAACAATTGCCTCATACCCTTTTTCTCTCTCGTTTATAGCCGAGTTCGATCCCCTCCCATCTCCGGGCTTTTTCATGCTCAAACTTTAGCCAAGCTAAAGTTTGAGCATGAAAGATTAATGTTTTCCTCCAAGGCAAAAACTTTTTACGGTCAATTTTAGTGAGAGTTTAATTAACCGTTTTCCTTGCTAAAAATGGGGTTGAAAGCTTAAATTTTAGTCGGATGCACCAGCTAATATACATTTTGCCCTATTTAAAATTCGTCAACACTCCGTAAATCGCCCAAATTGCCATCGCCCGCAAATAGTGACTCGCCCGAAAAGTTCCCCCCGCCGTAATCGCTTCCGGCGTCCGAAACTGCAACCCATTTTCATAAATCTGCTTCACCACCGCATCCGTCAATTTAAACGCTTTCTCCTCCATCCCCATCTGTACCAAAAAAGCCGCCAACCCAAAATTAATACCCGTCCAAACTTCCAAAGGATGAGTCGCATTAGGATTTTCCGGCGAACCGTTCAGCATCACCCCATTTGCCGCACCGAACTCGCCATCGTTGAACTTCAAAAAGCAAGATTCGTACACAGTTTCTAGAGCACTGGCTGCACATTCCGGCGGCACAATATCCGGTAATCCTAACAGTTTCGCGTAAAATTGACCGCACAGTTGGTCGGCCATCACCACTTCGGAATTACTCTCGCTGTCCAAACGGTAATATTGACCGTTCCACAGTTTTTCTTGATAGCTCGGTCTTGCTTGTAACAGCCAACTGTGATATAATGCTATCTTTGCTTGAGGGTTAGGAATTATCTGCGGTGCTGCATCTTCTAAGATTTCGCCGATCGCGATCGCAGCCTCCAGCGCCGCCAACCACAAACCCCCGCAATACGCACTTATCCCCCGCATTTGCCAGTCATCAAACGTCTGATCCGGTGCTCCAGAATTCTCAGGAATTCCGTCCCCATCCTCATCAAAAGTTTTCAGATAAGCCAAAGCCTCAACAATTGCCGGCCAACACTCTTGCAGAAACTCACAATCTGTGGCGCCAGTCAACAGGAAATCCCGATAAACCTGCAACACAAAATCGCAAGGCAAATCCTTCCACAAATTGCAATCTTGATAGCTAGTATAATTGGTTTTCTCCCAAGGATGTTCGTTAGGAGCACCCAAATCGTGCGGCGTCGCGCCGACAGCTTTTCTAATAGCCGAAGCTTGATTCCAGCCAATAATTCTCGGCGTATCGTCTCCTGCAGAAATTGCCCTAGCAAACGCTAAAACCACCGACTTTTCCAAATCCGGCCACAGCATCAACAAAGCAAAAGAACCGTAAAGCCGCACGTCCAAACTTTCGTACCAGCGGTAATCAATGCACTCCAAAACAGCGAATTGACCCTTTGGATCACGTTCGTCAGCCGCACTCCAAAGAGTACCGCCGTCTGTGAGGGCGTATAACTCGTTAAACAAAGCCATTTTAAAACTGTCTGACAAATCTTTCCGTTCTAAAATCGGTTTTTGCCAAGCTTCAATATTTTCGCGCCAAGTATCGGAATGCTTCATTGCAGTGCGAATAATCGGCCAAGCATTTTTGCCGTTGCGGCCGAAGAAATCCGTATAGCGGCGGTAGTACCAAACTCCCGATGCAAACTCAGTAACGGGCAAATCCCAAGCTATAATAAAGGGGATTTTGCGAGTTTTTCCCGGTCGAATAGTAAAGCGAACTGCGATCGCACAAGCCAAGTGTTCTCCGGCTGCTGCGGCTGTCTCGTCTTTGTCATCCAACAAGAAACCTTCAGCAGAAAAGTTGCGCCAAATATCGTCGCCATTCCCCGCCGGGTTCCAGCGAGTTTGATAGAATACTTCTACCGCCGGATTAGTAATAGTTGCGATCGCCCATTGTCCATCCCCCTCTTGCGGTTCCTCCTCAGCAGTCAACCGCGTCATCACGCAACCGATTCGGTGAAAATCTTCCACCAACAAATTCATATTTCCGCCGCTTTCTCCCCACCGGGGTTGATAGTCATAAAATGGACTACCATCATCTCGAACCATGACTTTCGGCGACTTATTGGCATTAGTAAACCAACCGACAATATTCTCCCAACTCAGCATGATGCTGAGAGTAATCGGCGCATCTGTAGGATTGTGCGCCACCCATTCAAACATGGCGACTGGGTAACTGCTTTCCTGATAATTGTTCGGCAAAACTGGCGAAAATTGCTCGCAGCTTAATTGAGCCTCAAACACATTTTCGTAAACAAACCAACTGCGCGGATACAAAGCATGATAAGTCCCTGAAGTTGACTCTTCCCTTCTTCCTTCTTCCTTCTTCCTTCTTCCTTCCGATGGATACCATTTCCAACTAGATAAACTGCCATCGGTAGGCGGTTCAGTGGAGAGTGCAAAAGCTTGTTTCTTGCCTTGAGTTTCTTCAAAAACGCTGAACTGACAAGCGGGCAAACTGCGAAAAATGTGCTCGCCACCGTCAATATGCCAGAGGTTGAAGTCGCCGCGGGACGATCGCCCGATGCAGCCGGCACCGAACCCGCCCAGAGGCATTCCGTGCCACGGCCCGTCGTCGAGATTGCTTGCGTAGCGGACTGTATAGGGATTCTCCCAACCGAGGCCGATGGGACGTTTCCAGGCCTGTGGGGGGATGTTTGGATTGGATGTGCGATCGTTCATGATTTATTTTTATAAGCAAAGGCGATCGGCGCAATTCCGGCAGAGCCTTAATAGTATATAATTGAAATTAACAGTTTACCCTACTGCGGAACAAATCACATGAGTCGAGCCATTAATTTTCAAACTGTTTCTTGGTTTTGGGATCTCTACACAAGAGCTCTGCTTGATCTTGAGCCACCTTATCAAAGACGCAGTGTTTGGAATCAAGAATATAAAGACTTTTTCATTGATACTGTACTTAATGGATATCCTGCCCCTGCTATCTTTTTGTATCAAGAAATTACCTCTGAAGGTCGATCTAAGTATAGTGTTGTTGATGGCAAACAAAGGTTATCTACTTTATTTGAGTTTGCAGAAAATAAATTTCCGGTGAGCGAACAAGCAACTTTGACAAGACTGAGAGGTAAATCTTTCAACGACTTAGAAATTGAAGTCAAGCAAAATTTTTGGAAATATCAGTTTGCTGTTGAATATGTCCCTTCCGACGAGGAAGGAATTATCAATGATATATTTAACCGTATTAACCGTAATGTTAGTAAATTAACACCTCAAGAACTGCGTCACGCCAGATTTAATGGCGGATTCATCACTACTGTAGAAGATTTAACTGACTGGATGGCTTCCATTCTCCCGCCCAACTTTCCCTCGATTCCTGCTAGGGCGAGAAACCAAATGAAAGATGTAGAGTTTGTGGCTTTACTTTTACTTTTTCTAGAAGAAGGAGTTAAATCTTATCGTCAGGATGATTTGGATAAAGCGTTTAACGATCGAGATTTAGCTTGGGAGGAGCAAGATGAAATAGAATCGGAATTTAAACAAGTGATTTTATCAATAAAAGAGTTATTAGATAGTTCGCCGAAACATATAAATTTATCTAAAACCAGACTCAAAAATCAAGCAGATTTTTATTCATTTTTTAGCGCACTTGCCGAACTAAATCGTGAAAACTTATTAAATATAACTGCCGATATCTGCCAGAGACTTTACGATTTTATGGAAACTGTAAAATCTCCTGAATCAGCAATGATAACTCATGAATCTCAAGCCTATTATGATGCCATTACAACTTCCTTGGGTTCATCAGGAATTGAAAGAACTAAAAATAGAATTAATATCTTAAAAGCAGTAATTTTAGGAAATACTAATTCGTAATAAATCTGTAAATTATCTAATTTATGATCTATCCTTCTATTTTAGACCGCCAATATGCACAATATCTTCCCTTTGTCCAAGATGTTGAAAAGCGAGTCAGAGAAACAATGCTAAATTTTTGTGACCGCAATGGATATGCGCTTACTTCTAGGATTAAAACTATTGAATCTTTAGCAGAAAAAATTGAGACAGGCAGATTTAAAAAATGGTCAGAACTAGATGACTTATTTGGTTGTACAGTCATTATCCCAAATTTATCACAAGAACAACAGGTAATTAAATTTTGCAAAGATACTTTTCAGGTTGTTAAAACAGTAAAAAGAGGACAGAATAAAAAATCTCCAGATACTTTTAAATTTGATTCAACTAGAATTTCGGCTCGATTAAAAAGCGTAGAGGATACAAATATCGATAATTTATTAAGTATTTATACTGTAATTTTTGAAATTCAAATAAAAAGTGCTTTTGAACACGCCTGGGCAGTTTCAACGCACGATTTGGTTTATAAAAGTTCGGAAATTGACTGGAAAAAACTCCGTTTAGCTGCACAAATAAAAGCGATTGTTGAACAGCTAGATACAATGATTCTGGCATTTGAACAAATATCTCCTGCTATACAAGAAAGCGACTATCCTGAAATCAAAAGAAAATGTCAAATAGCTGTTGCTACTCTAAAACTATTTGAGCGAAACAAAATTCCCGAAGAACTTAAGCCAAAAGATATGACCCGTTTTTGCGAAAATTTATATGGTATTCTTGCCAGGGGTGGGAAAGAGGACAAAGTTCAAGAAGTTATCAAATGTATTACAGAAAAAGTTAATTTAACTCCCCTCGAGCAAATTCCCCGAAGTATCTCTTTATTACAGTATTTTTTGGCTATTTTAGTAGAAGCAGACATTATTATCTTGCCTTTAGACAAGTATTCTTTTCACATAACATCAGAATTGCTTGCGCTTTATCCAATTTTTCAGGGCAGCGTGGGTTTGAGTTTTGAATACGAGCTTTAACTGTTGCATAAACCCTACCTAAAAAACTTTATTCCTTCACCTCAGCAAATCCCAACTCAGAACCTTTCCCCGCGTGAACCAGAGCCAACTTTTCGTAACGCTTAGCGTGTTCCACCAACTCGGCCGCTTCTTCCTCAGAGACATCCCGCAGGCGTTTGGCAGGCACTCCCGCAACTAGCGTATGAGGGGGAACGTCCTTGGTGACAACCGCCCCTGCACCGACGATCGAGCCTCTGCCCACCCTCACTCCGTCCAGGACGATCGCCCCAATCCCGATCAGGCAGCCCCGTTCAATGTAAGCTGAGTGAATCACGGCTCGGTGTCCGACTGTCACGAAATCTTCCAAAACAGTCGGTTGCCCCGGATCGCCGTGCAGAATTGCTCCATCTTGGATATTGGTACTTGAGCCGATCGCAATTCGCTCTATATCCGCCCGCACCACCGCCCCGTACCAGATACTAGCCCCTGCAGCCACCTCTACCCTGCCGATGACAACAGCGCCTTCAGCGACAAAAGCCGCTTGGGACAGATCGGGCCTGGGCCAATAGGAAGGAAGTGCAGACAGAGGTTTGTTGAGATTGCTCATTAGTTGGTCGATCGTTATACTTCTAGCAGATTAGCTGGTTGTGGATACGGGATATAATAAAAATATTTGGCACTTTTGCAGAGAAAATATGCTGGGACGCAAATAAATGATTGAAGTTGCCTTGCAATACCCGATGTTTGGCCCGGAAATTCAGTGTCCCCACTGTCGCCAAACAATTCCGGCTTTAACGCTAACGGATACCTATTTGTGTCCGCGTCACGGGGCATTTGAGGCAGATCCAAAAACGGGGGAACTGGTTCACCTTCAGTCTGGGCGGCACTGGCGTCGCTGGGAGAATGAATGGTATCGCCAGCACACGCACCCGGACGGGATTCGGTTTGAAATTCACGAAGCGCTCGATCGACTCTATACTCAAGGCTATCGAGCAACTCGCGTGATCGTTGCCCAACGCTATCGGGACTTAATCAGCGCTTATTTGGAACGCAGCACGCCTTGGCGGGGCCAGTCGGAATCGCCCCGGCCGAGGCTGTACGGTTTGCCTGTGGATTTTAGCCCCGATCCTCAAGAGGACCCTTGCTGGGAAGTGATTAATTTTGATTTGGAAAAAGAGCCGGGAGTTCCGGTTAGATATCCCTATTTTCGGTTGTTTGAATAGTTATTAGACATCTCCCAAAAAGACAGTTTTGAACAGGCAAGATGCCTGTTCCACAATAATTATGGGAGAGGTCTATTCGTTATTAGTCATTAGTTATTTGTTGGTTGTCATTTGCCCAAGGTTTTTTAGAATGTTTTGGCGATAGCAACCAATGCCCAATGCCCTGTTTGGCCAATTCCCCAATCTAAAATCTAAAATCTAAAATCTAAAATCGAATGCACCACGCCTCCATTCGCACTGCTAACATTCACCGGGCGATCGCCTTTTACGAACAGTTGGGATTTACTGTGAGCGATCGCTTTACCACAGGTTACACCCTAGCCTGTTGGATGGAAGGTCTCAACGGACGCATTGAACTAATTCAAATCCCGGAACCCAAACCCGCACCGGATGCTTTCGGAGACGAGCATTATGTTGGATATTATCATTTATCTTTTGATTTAACTGAGGCGACAACTGACTTGCCTAGCTGGTTGCAGTCTCTGAAAGAACGGTTTGAGGAAGCTGCTAAAGACCAACCAAATCAGTTTCAAGCTTTGAAAGTTTTGTTAGAACCGACTCAACAGGCGATCGGGCAAAATGTTTACGAAGTAGCTTTTATTGCCGATACAGATGGTTTGCCCTTAGAGTTTATCCGGCGCATGAATAACTAATTAAGTCAGAGCTGAAACTCTTCAGAAATCCCATCAGCGTGCATCTGTGTTCATCTGCTGACATCTGCGGTTAAAAAATCCTCATCCCACTAATTTGCTTTAATCAGGATATCAATTAATCAATAAATTAAGTAGAAGGAAAAAGGAATAATGCTTATAGAGCAAGCTTTTCAACCATCTGTATCTTACGTTTCCTCACGTAAATTCACTGAGGAGCGCGAATTAAATAACTTAAAATTTTAATTGTTATTGTGGGATGGGCGTCCCGCCCCGCCGTTTTTGTCGGGCGGG
>NZ_JAUBUB010000153.1:1852-9024 GCF_036705265.1 Microcoleus sp. B4-C2 | reverse complement strand
AGAGACATAAGATAGGCTGCACACTGAAATTATATTTTGACTATTATAGGATCAATCATTCTGTGGCGTTCTCTTAAGCGGGATTTGGTATTACTCAAAAATCGCCCCATCTAAGCTTGTTTTTCTTAAGTCTGTTATCCCTAAATTTGCACATCTTAAATCAGCACCTGTTAAGCAAACATTGCTTAAATCTGCATAACTCAAATCTGCACCTCTGAGATTAGCATCCGATAAATTTGCTCCCGATAAGTTCGCCCTCACCAGTTGCGATTTACTCAAATTGCTGCCACTCAAATTTGCTGCTGACATCTGTGCTGCCATTAAGTTTGCTTTGCTTAAATTAGTGCCGCTGAGGTTAGCCAAATTTAATTTAGCATAACTCAAATCAATGTTTTCCAAGCAAAGTTCGCTCAATTGCGCGCATCGCAAGTTAGCATTAATAAAAAACCTGTCTCCAATCCCATAACGGCGCAGCAATTCGTCAACTCCCAGCCGAATTAAAACTGGTTCGCAAGTATTTTGGTAGCACCACGATGTCTCCACCAAACTAGCGGCTGCTTCAATTGCTACCTTGTCGCATTTAGGGAGCACCAAACTATTGCACCCATCCCACTCACCGTTGAGCATGAATGCCATGTCAGAAGCTGCTGCTATTGAGTCGCATAGCAAAACGGTTTCTGGTTTGGGTTGCAGCCAGTTCATTAGGGCGATCGAACTCTTGTTTTTCACTGTTGATTCAGGATTTGTTGGTATTTCTTAATTATAGGTAAAATTATTGAAAACATTATGCACAAATTTGCGGCGGCTTCGGAGACTGAATTAATTGTATTTGGTGCAGCGAGACCTGGATATCGCGATGCAGAAATTGCTGAGTGGATTGAATTTATGCAGGGGCACAATATCAAGCAAGTTTGCTGTTTGCTTCCCGATTCCCAACTCATCCGCTACAGGGACTTACTGGGAACGTATCGGAACATCTTTGGGTGCGATCGAGTTTGCTGGGCTCCGATTGCCGATTTTGAATTGGTAGATAGGGATATTTTGCTCGATCGCATATTACCATTTTTGGCATCTGCAAATAGCAAAGGCGAACGGGTCGTAGTTCACTGTTCTGGGGGGATCGGACGTACAGGACAGGTTTTGGCTGCTTGGTTGGTTAGCGGGCGGGGATTATCTAACAAACAGGCGATCGCAGCAGTAAAAAAAACTGGTAGAAATCCCTATGAAGCCGTGTTTGCTGCTTTGTTCAAAGGTCGAAACCCTTGGCAAGTTGCCGGAGAACTTAATGCTCTTTTAGATGATGGTCGTCCTGTTATATGAACTCCGGTTGCACCGTCAGGGTAAACGCATCTTAACTGGAACCCAAAATATGCTACAGTTAAATCCGACTAAATTTCAATGTAGTTTGTTGTAGTTTATGGGTGCTATCAATGGCAAGAGGTTTTAGTAAAGCTGTAACTTCCCAACAAAAACAAACAGATTCATTGCCTTCAATGAATATTTTAAATGCCAGTTTTTTAGAACATTTTGCCAATTTGAAAGACCCCAGAATAGAAAGAAGTAAAGAACACTTACTCAAAGATATTATAGCGATTGCGATTCTAGCTATCATTAGCGGTGCCGACGGATGGGTGGCAATAGAAGCCTATGGTAATGCCAAATATGAATGGTTAAAAAGCTTTCTAGAATTACCGAATGGCATACCATCTCATGACACATTTAGTCGGGTATTTGCCCGAATTGAACCACAACAGTTTCAAGAATGCTTTTTGAGTTGGGTAAATGCCATAGTCGGGGAATTAGAACTAAACGTGATTGCCATTGATGGCAAAACGATGAAACAATCTTATGACCGAAATGACCAGCAAAAAGCGCTACATATAGTTACAGCCTGGTCTTCATCTCATCAATTGGTTTTAGGTCAAAAAAAAGTCGATAAAAAATCAAATGAACTGACAGCAATTCCGGCATTAATAGAAATGTTAGAGATTGCCGGAAGCGTAATAACCATAGATGCTATGGGCTGTCAAAAAGAAATAACATCTCTGATTATCAAGAAAAAAGGAGATTATGTTTTCGCTTTAAAAGGCAATCAAAAACTCCTCTATCAAGCTGTGAAAGAGTGGTTTGAAGTAGCTCAAAAATCAGATTATTTAGGCAGAGACTACAGTCCGGCATGAGCAAGTAGAAGCTGGACATCATCGAGTGGAAAAAAGACAAGTTTGGACTGTTGATGTATCCGAGTTACCACCTCTGCACAATCAAGAATTATGGACGGGATTAAAAACAGTTGTCATGATAGTTAGTGAACGACGGCTGTGGAATAAAACCACGACTGAAGCTCGTTTTTATTTGAGTAGTTTAAGCAGTAATGCTGAGATAATTGCTGGGGCTATCCGCAGTCATTGGGGCATTGAAAATAGCTTACATTGGACGCTTGATGTGACCTTTTGTGAAGATGAAAGCCGGATTCGGAAACAGAACTCTCCCGAAAATTTTGCACTTCTACGTCGCTTGGCTATAAATTTACTAAAACAAGAAAAAACTTCCAAACAAAGTCTAAAAATGAAACGGTATCGAGCGGCAATGGACAATAATTATTTAGTGCAAATTTTAAACTCTGCCAGTTAATGCTCGAAATCTAACACCTATCTAAGAAGGAAAATTCTCCGGCTTTAAGAAGTTTAAAAAATCTTAAGGTTATGATTTAATTTGCTTAAATGTGGTTAAAGTTAATGATTTTTAAAAG
Source organism: Microcoleus sp. B4-C2 (assembly GCF_036705265.1). Taxonomy (NCBI): domain Bacteria; kingdom Bacillati; phylum Cyanobacteriota; class Cyanophyceae; order Oscillatoriales; family Microcoleaceae; genus Microcoleus; species Microcoleus sp. B4-C2. The sequence goes on along the minus strand of NZ_JAUBUB010000153.1, from coordinate 6,275 downwards.
TTTTTTTTAGTTATTTAGTAATGCACAAATTTAGGTGTTTGTCAAATTAATTTAGATGCGTTTACCCTGGTTGCACCGTTAGTTAATTAACAGTTAACAGTTAACAGTTAACAGTTAACAGTTAACAGTTGACCAAATGCCAAATGCCAACTGCCAACTGCCAACTGACTAATCAGTTGTACTAACGTGGTCAATTCTCTCTAATTGCCAGAGAATTTGGTTGCCCTCGCGCCGCACCCGCGACACTACCCAATTTCGCCAAACCCAGTTGTCTCCACGACTGGTGACAGCGCTGGCATTTACATCCATCAAATCAGCCAGTTCAGAACTGGTAATCAAGTAGCCTTTCGTCGCAACCTCGTCGGCGATGTGCAACGTTTCGATCAGATTGCGGAGGTCCTGAACCCTCACCTCGCGGGGCAAGTTCTCCAGGGTATCGGCAGTTGAATCCATCATGGTAGAGTTGGAGATCGGAAGGTCAGAAGTTATGACATAGGATTCTATCGTTTTGTTACCAGTTACGTCCGTTTCTTCCGAAACAATTGTGTTGTCAAAGCGTAGGGGCGGTGCCCCCGTGCCCGCCCCGGCCTCGTCTCCCGTTGGTTTCTGCTGTTGCAGTTCGGGAGTGAGATTGTGCGAGAAGCTGCGGGCGATTTCATCGCATCTGTCGTTGTAGAAGTCGCCGGAGTGGCCGCGGACGTGTTCCCACTTGATTTGTCTGGAATTCAGCTTGTCTAGCAGATGCCAGAGGTCTTGGTTGACAACATCTTTGCCCGTTGAGGTTTTCCAGCCTTTATTTTTCCAGCCTTGAATCCATTTAGTGATGCCGTTTTTAACGTATTCACTGTCGGTGTAAACGGTGACAGGTTCGGTTTGACCGGAATTGGCAAAAAATTCCAGCGCAGCGACTGCCGCCTGCATTTCCATGCGGTTGTTAGTGGTTTGGGGGTCTGCACCTCCGAGTTCGTGACACTTGCCGTCGGCGAAACAAACTACTGCACCCCAGCCGCCAGGGCCTGGGTTGCCGGAACAAGCGCCGTCTGTGTAGAGGCTTTTGATTTTGGGAGTTGTCATGAGCGAATTAATGTGTAATTTAGAGGTAAGTTGTTTGCAAGTGCGATAATTAAGGCAATTGAGATAGTTTTACTTGCTACTATGAAAAATGCCAACTTAAAGATTAAAAAGGTTGCGCTATTTATTTGTCCCTTTTCTTTGTTAATTTTTAATACTTTCGCGCAAGCACAGCCCATAGTGCCTGCTGCTGACGGTACGGGTACTGTTGTCACCCGCAGCGGCAACCGCTATGATATCAACGGCGGCAGTTTGTCGGGAGACGGCGCGAATCTTTTTCACAGTTTTGGGCAGTTTGGGTTGAATCAAGGTCAAATTGCTAATTTTCTGACTAATTCGGCTATTCAAAATATATTAGCTCGAATTGCTGGCGGGGACGCTTCGCTCATTAACGGTTTAATTACTGTCACGGGCGGCAACTCTAATCTTTTTCTAATTAATCCTGCGGGGATTGTGTTTGGCCCGAACGCGAGTTTGAATGTGCCGGCGGCTTTTACTGCAACTACTGCTACTGGTGTCGGTTTTGGTTCAAATTGGTTTAATGCTGCGGGTATAAATAATTTTAGCGCCTTGGTTGGTACGCCAAATGCTTTTTATTTTAGTCCGGGTGTACCAGGAAGTATTGTTAATGCTGGCAATTTAGCCGTGAATCCTGGGCAAAATTTGGCTTTGCTTGGCGGTACGGTTGTTAGTACCGGGCAGTTGTCGGCTGCGGGCGGGCAAATTACTGTTGCTGCTGTTGGGGGAGATAATGTTCTCCGCATTAGTCAACCGGGACATTTGTTGAGTTTGGAAATAGCAACGGGCAGAAATTTTGGTAATTCTCCACAGACTTTGAATCCTGTTTCTTTGCCGCAGTTGCTGACAGGTACTGGGCAAAATCAGGCGGCGGGTGTTGCGGTTGCTGATGACGGTTCTGTGCGGCTTGTGGGTTCTGGTTTGCAGGTGAATTCTGGGGATGTGGCGATTGCTGCTAATGTGTCTGGGCTGCCGCAGTTGAGTGCGGGAAGTGCGAATTTATGGGCTGCGGAAAATCTCTCGTTAGCGGGCGCTAGGCTGCAAACTACGGGGGATTTGAGTTTGCTGGGTGGGGATGCGGTGCGGGTCAGGGACAGCGCCCAGAATCCTTTTTTGGCGAAGGCTGGGGGGAATTTATACATTCAGGGATCTCGCACGATCGACATTCTCACTCAAAATGCGATCGGCGGCTTATCTCTTCCCCCGCAATTCCAAAGCGGCGGCAATTTGAGTTTGGTTAGCAACGGTGTTATTTCGGGGGATGCCCACTTTGTTTCGGGTGGCAATTTTTCGATTCGCAATTTGTCGGGAATGCCGGGAAACTTTGTCAGTTTATTTGACCCGATTATCAGTTCGGAAGGAGATGTTTTCTTTGGAGATTATACCGGAGTTTCGCTGAAAGTCGAGGCGAGGGGGAGCATTGTTGCCGAGGAGATTACAATTACCGGCCCCGATATTGCATTGGGTAGGGAAAATCTGAGTGGCGATCCCGATATTGCTATTTTAACCAGTAGTCCGGCCTTAATTCTGCGGGCTGGAGTGCAAAATTTGGCAAATTCTCCTAATGTTCCTAATTCTCCTACGGATACTCCGGGTGATAATGAACAACCTAATCCTTTAGGTGACGATGCAATATTTACTCCTGCGTCTATTTTATCGAATAATTTGATTTCTGTTGAAAATATTTCGGCTGGCGGGCCGGTGATTTTGTCAGCGCCGGGAATTATCGCAACTAGAGATATTAATGGCGGTCAAATTAATCTCGAAAGCAGGGAAGCAGGAGTGGTAGTTGGGGGCAGATTAACGTCTAGTTCGACAATTAATATTCAAGCTAATGACAATATTATATTGACAAGTGACATTTCTCGTGCTGATATCAACGGCAGTATTAGTCTGAATACTGTTCGAGGCAATATAGTAACAGGGTCGATCGATACTGGGACTTCTGGGGCGATCGCACTCAGAGCTTTTGGCAATGTGAATTTTGGGACTTTGCAGGGGTCTAATGTTGATATTACCAGTAACTCCGGTGAATTGGGAGTTTTGACTGATGCCAATACCATTGTGCCTAATACTACACCAGTCAATATCACAGCAACTGAGAATATCAATTTGACAGCTTTGAGGGACTTAACGGTAGGCAATCTCACCGCTGCGACTGTCAATGCTAGCAGCAATGGGAGTGTTAATACGGGGGCGATCGCTACGAATGGAGATGTCAGACTTTTAGCAGGACAGCAAATTACAGCAGGGACAATTAATGTCAATCCTACCACCAGCACAGACGGAAGCAATCGCATTCCTACAGTAAATTTGGATGCCCAAACTAATATTAGAGTTCTATCGATCGATGCTGGCACTGGCACTATTGCTTTGAGAGCATCCAGCGACTTAAATGCAGTGAATTTGCTAGGAGGAGCAGTTGAGGTCAATAGCGATGGGGGAAAAATTGCGATCGGCAATACTACATCACTTGGGAATATTAATATAATAGGTTCGGGCAATGTAAATTCAGGGGATTTGCTGGGAACAAAAGTTAATGTAAATAGCACTTCGGGAATTATTGATATTGGACGCGCTACAGCAACAGAAAATACTGTCAATTTAACAGCGCCGCTGGATGTAACTTCAGGAGAGTTGCGGGGAGTTGGAGTTAATGTAACTAGCAATACGGGAAGTATTAATATTGGCAATACAGACGCCACAACCGGAAATGTCAATTTAATAGCGCCGCTGGATGTGAATTCAGGGGATTTACGGGGAGTTGAAGTTGATGTCACTAGCAGCAGGGGAACTGTCAGCACCGGCAATATCGATGCTTCGGGAATTGTGAGGATTTTAGCCGGAAACGAAATCAGAATTGGGCGAATAAATGTTAATCCTGTTGTTAGGGTCGATCGCACTTCTACAGTAAATCTTAACGCTCAAAATGATATCCGTGCTGCATCGATCGATGCTGCGGGCGGTAATGTTGAGATCGCAACTCCGGGTTTAGTTCGAGTGACGGGTACTTTTGACCAAAACGGGACTCCTGTTAGCATCTCGACTCTTGGCGACACTCAACCCGGTACAGTTACGATCCGCCACGGCGGCGGCGATGTCAATCCGCCGATACCTTTTGCGGTGGGAGATGCGACGACTAACGGTACTGCAGGGGCGATCGCCAGCAATGCTTTAGGTACGATTACTCAGGGTCAATCTTTCATCAATTCTTACACTCAAGGCAATAGTGCGATCGTCACTACAAATCAACCCGGTACAAATCAACCCGGTACAAATCAACCCGGTACAAATCAACCCGGTACAAATCAACCCGGTACAAATCAACCCGGTA
>NZ_JAUBUB010000153.1:0-1752 GCF_036705265.1 Microcoleus sp. B4-C2 | reverse complement strand
CAAATCCACCGCCACCATCGCCAAGCGGTAGATTTCCATTAGATAGAAGCCGGGTTTTCCCCGATCGCAACCAACCCTTTAGTCGCGAACAGCGGCAGAACCAAAACAGAATATCGCGAGATATAGGAAAACCCGGAGAAAGGATGCCACCCGAAAGAATGCAATTTCCCAGGGGAATGAGAAATTTCATCGATTCAAAAATCAGAGATTCTGTTATTCAGTCAGCATTTCGCGGCGACATCGGCAGGAATTTGGAGGCAGGCCAAATATCGGCAGCTTTGTCTATGCTGGACAAATCTTTCAGCCAAGAATTCGGGGAATATTTCGGCCTCAACATTAGCAACGAGTTGGTATCCCCAGAGGAAATTCAAAAAAACTTAGCATCGGTGGGCGCACAAACCGGCACGAAACCCAGCTTAATTTATCTGTTCTCGCAGCCCGAAGAATTAAATTTAATGCTGATCACTTCTTGCGGTGAAGTGGTTCACAAAAGTGTGCCGTCAGCGAACCGACAAGAACTTCTGAAAGTTGTAAATGAGTTCAGGGGTGAGATTACCAAACCGGGGGTGCGGGCTACTACGAGTTATCTACCATCTTCCCAACAGCTTTATAAGTGGATGATTGGGCCTTTAGAGGACAGTTTGACAAAGTGCGAAACTGATACTATTTCCTTTGTTGTCGATCGAGGTTTGAGAGGTATGCCCTTTGCTGCTTTGCACGACGGACAGCAATTTTTGGTGGAAAAGTACAATCTCAGCCTGATGCCCAGCATTAATTTAACAGATACTCGCTACGTCGATATCAGAAATTCTCAAGTTTTAGCAATGGGTGCCTCGGAATTTTCCGAGTTGAATCCTTTGCCGGCAGTTCCTGCTGAAATAGCGACTATTTCCAGAGAGTGGCCGGGAGTTAGTTTTCTAAATGAGGGTTTCACTTTGGAGAATTTGAAGCGACAGCATCAAAGCCGATCTTTTGGGGTTATTCACTTAGCTACTCACGGCGAATTTCGACCTGGAGTACCGAATAATTCTTTTATTCAGTTGTGGAATAGTCGGCTACGAATGGATCAATTGCGGGATTTGAGATTGAATGATCCGCAGGTGAATATGTTAGTTTTAAGTGCTTGTCGGACTGCGGTGGGAGATGCACAGGCGGAGTTGGGTTTTGGGGGGTTGGCGCTGCAAGCGGGGGTGCAAACGGCTTTGGGGAGTTTGTGGTACGTTTCGGATGAAGGTACTTTGGGATTGATGAGTGAGTTTTACCAGCAGTTGAAGACGGCGCGAATTAAGGGGGCGGCGCTGCGACAAGCGCAAATTGCGATGTTGCGGGGAGATGTGCGTTTGGAGGGCGGCCGATTGCGGGGTTTGAGTCGGGGTGAGGGGGTGGAGTTGCCGACTTCGCTGCAAGGGTTTGCGGATTTAAAGTTGTCGCATCCTTATTATTGGTCGGCTTTTGTGATGATTGGGAGTCCTTGGTGATTGGTGATTAGTTATTGGTTGGATATCAATGATTTTTCGGGAAAAGTCGATCGCCCGCAAGCAAGCAAGTTCTCAGTGCGATCGGCCTGTTCACTATTTTTTATGCCGAGTCCCCCACCACCCGATCGCTTGATATCGTTTCCGATTGCACCGGAATTATTATATAGAGGACACGGCGCCAGGCCAATTTGTGTCAACTTAGGAATGAGAATTAAATAACTTCCACAAGTTTGTGGGATGGGCGTCCCGCCCGTCCAAAAAGGACGGGCGGGAC
>NZ_JAUBUB010000152.1:0-9029 GCF_036705265.1 Microcoleus sp. B4-C2 | reverse complement strand
AAAGTGGGATGGGCGTCCCGCCCGTCCAAAAAGGACGGGCGGGACGCCCATCCCACAAGAACAATTAAAATTGTAAGTTATTTAATTCGCGAGCCTAAGCAAAAAAAGCTCGGCATCCCATAAACCTGAGAACGGTACAGCCCGTGGGTGGTTAATCGAAAATCGAAAATCGAAAATCGAAAATCGATTGACTTGTTGAAAGTTAGTCTGAAATAGAATCGCGATCGTCCTGACTTTTCGGAGTCGGCGGTGCACTGTGAAAAGTTGCAATCAGCAAACAGATAATCCCAGCATTAATAAACACATCGGCTAGATTAAATACGGGGAACCGAATGATCCGAAAATCGATAAAATCTACAACATGGCCCGAAACAAATCGATCGATCCCATTCCCTAGTGCTCCCCCCAAAATCAAACCGTACCCAGCTTGTTCCCAGCGGTTAATTCGCGGCCCGAACCAAGCCAGCACCATCAATCCCACACTAACGGCCAAAGACAGCCACCGCAACCAAATCGCCCCGCCATTGCTGAACAGACTAAAAGCCGCACCGGTATTAACAACATAAGTGAAGTGAAACACTCCGGGTAACAGCGGCTGCGTCTGCGGAGGAACCGTCAATTCAAAATTTTGCACCACCCAAAACTTAGCCAGGTGGTCTAAAACTAAACTGATAACAGCAGCAACCCAGAACAAAGGATTTCTTTTAAAACGCATGAATTAAGCAATAGAAAATGGGGCATCGGGCATGAGAGAATTTACTCCAATCTCACGTGTCATTATGAGCAGAATGCAGTGCAGGAAAGCAATCCCAGCCGCAGCGCGATGACTCTCTCGTTGGGCAATGTATAGTATAACCTTATTTGACACAACAACCAATCCCCGATTACCAATTCCCAATTCCCAATTACCCAATCAATAAAACATCAAGCGGCGCAAAGTAAATGACAACACTGCGATCGCACAAACTACCGCCAATTGTCCCGGCAGGGGATAAACCGAATATTTAAGAATCTCATCGAATAAAGGTGTTTTTTTTGCTGGAGGCAGCCAGTAAGTAAAAATTAGATAAATTAAGCCGATCGCGTGAACAGTGAACAAACCGCACAAACAGCTAAAAGCCATAGATTCCAGCCGCGAAGCCACCTTAAAAGCCACCCAGCCGCACACCCAAGCACCCGGTACAAAACCCAGCAAATACCCAAAACTCGCTTCTTTGAGATAGCCGATGCCGCCGCCTTGAGAAAAAACTGGCCACAAAGTTAATCCTAATGCCAAATAGGCAATTTGCGAGAGAGCCGCAGCATTTTTCCCCCCCATGCAGCCTACTAGCAAAACGGCTCCAATTTGATAGGTAACACCTAAAGAGTACGCCTGAAGTCCTCGATCGTCCCACAACCCAATGGGAATTGTGACAGATGCAGGCAAAAAAGTGCCTCCTATCGTCAGGAGCAAACCAATAACAGCCCAGATTAATTCAATAGGAGCAGGCATTATAGCAGAAGAAAGAAGGAAGACCGAAGTTGCAATCGACCGTTTATGTTTGTGCAATTAAGAACGTCCTAACCGTCAGGGCGGTTGCTATATCATCAAACGGCATTCCTCAGAATGTATTTGTCAGATGCAAGCTTCAATGCCCGCAGCTTTTAAATTCTTAATCCTAGCACTACTATCAAAATAACCACCATTGTAGGGTTTTCTGGTTCTCAAGCGTGGATCTTGTGATAATTTAATGGGGAATTTTTCGCGATCCTCTTCGAGGGCTTCGCTAACGGGCGATCGACTGGTTTCCGTACAAATCTATCTTGCCTATATCTCATGAAATCACAATTGTCAAGATCATCTATTAATTAATAATATTAATTAATATTAAATTGCCATTAAATGTAAAGATTCTTAACCCAAGCTTTACTTTTGCGCGCTATGCTGATGCGGGACACCCATATAACGATCGCAGCTTTTGTATACCTATGCTTTTTCGTCTTAACTTGATTAATCCAAACCGTCTGACTACTGCAATTTCCGGTATGGCGATCGCCCTCAGTGTAGCAGCTTGCAGCAGCCCAAGCACAACCACAGGCAGCAGCCCCAGCCCCGGCGACACCGCAGCTAGCCCCGTTGCAGCCACCGGCACAGCACCAAACACCAAACTCGCCCTAGCCTCAAACTTAGCCCTGACGGGTGCCGGCGCGTCATTTCCAGCACCCCTGTACCAGCGCTGGTTTCAAGATTTCAACACAGCCAATCCCAAATTACAGATCAATTATCAATCAGTAGGCAGCGGCGCCGGAGTCGAACAGTTTACCAAAGGTACGGTAGACTTTGGAGCCAGCGACACCGCCATGAGTGACGAGGAAATTGGGAAGGTGCCCGCCGACAGAGGCGTGCTCTTGCTGCCGATGTCGGCTGGCAGCATCGTGATCGCCTACAACCTGCCAGACGTACCCGAACTGAAGTTGCCAAGAGCCGTTTACACAGATATCTTCTTGGGGAACATCACCAAGTGGAACGACCCCAAAATTGCAGCAGCTAACCCGGGCGCTAAACTGCCCGACCAAAATATCACAGTTGTACACCGTTCTGACGGCAGTGGTACGACAGACGTATTCACAAAACACCTCAGCGCCATCAGTCCAGAATGGAAAGAAAAAGTAGGGGAAGGCAAGACAGTAGAGTGGCCTTCTGCCGGTAAGATTGGTGGCAAGGGGAATGAAGGTGTGACAGCTTCTATTCAACAAACCGTTGGCGCTATAGGCTACATTGAGTACGGCTACGCCAAGAACAACAATATCAAGTTTGCTGCCCTGGAGAATAAAGCCGGCAATTTTGTAGTGTACAACGACGCAGCGGGGGCCAAAACCCTTGAAGCAGTGGTACTACCGGAGAATCTCCGGGCGTTCATTCCCGATCCGGAAGGGGCAGAGTCCTATCCTATTGTTAGCTACACTTGGATGCTCATCCCCAAAACAGTTGCTGACCCCAACAAAGCCAAAGCAATCGAGGCCATGATTGAATACGGCTTGAATGAAGGTCAAAAGGTCAGCCCTGAATTGGGCTACGTTCCTCTGCCCCAAAACGTTAAAGAAAAAGTAGCAGCGGCCGCCGACGGCATCAGCCCCGACTACAAAATTGAGGTTGCCCAATAGTAATTGTTGACTGTTGACTGTTGACTGTTGACTGTTGGAAAAAAGGGGAAAGAAAAAAGCAAGAGAGATATTTGTGTAGGGGCGGGTTCACCGACAATAATTGCCTAAAATCAATAATCCGATCGACCCGCCCCACCCAACGGTAAATCGCCATTTACCTCTTTCAAAATACAATGGTCAGGTTTTACCAAAAATAATTGTTGAAAAGTCAGGGGATTAATAAACCCGCCCCTCTTTGATTTTATTTATGGTCTTTCTTTCTGCTTCCTTCTAGCTTTTTCCGAAACAGACTATTTTCCGCTACTATATATTTGGTTTTTTTTCTATGATTTCAGACAATCACAGCGCTCAATCACAGAGCAGATCGCGCTCTGGGGCAGAAAAGTCTTTAGACGAAGGCTTTATCTGGCTGACTCGGATTTTGGGTATAGGAGTTGGTGTAATATTGCTGCTAATCGCGCTCACCGTTGCTTATCGGGCTTTACCGGCGATTCAACAGTACGGTTTGGGATTTCTATTTGGCAGTAGCTGGAATCCGGTTAAGGAAGAGTACGGTGCGCTGCCAATGATTTACGGGACGATCGTCAGTTCGGCGATCGCGCTCCTAATTGCTGTACCATTAGGAGTAGGGACTGCCATCTTCTTGAGTGAAGATTTTTTGCCGCTGCCAGTGCGTACAGCTTTAGTTTTTTTAGTAGAACTTTTAGCCGCCATTCCCAGCGTAGTCTACGGTTTGTGGGGAATTGCTGTATTGATTCCCCTGATTACCACTCTCGGCAGGTTTCTCAACAGCACTTTCGGATGGCTGCCGATTTTTAGCACCCCGCCAGTGGGCCCGGGAATGTTACCAGCCGGAGTAATTTTGGGAGTCATGACTTTGCCCATTATTACTGCTATCTCCCGCGACTCTTTGGCAAGTCTCCCGCCCGAATTACGGCAAGCATCTCTGGGTTTAGGAGCTACTCGCTGGACAACAATTTTTAGAGTGCTCGTACCGGCGGCTTTTTCCGGCATTGTCGGCGGAATTATGCTTGGGCTCGGTCGCGCTATGGGAGAAACAATGGCTGCAACTCTGTTAATTGGCAATTCCAATCAGTTAAGTCTTTCTGTGCTAGCTCCAGCAAATACTATTGCTTCTCTGATGGCAAATCAGTTTGCGGAAGCTTCGGGATTGCAAGTGGCGGCTCTGATGTACACGGGCCTAATTCTGTTTATTCTGACACTGATTGTTAATATTTTGGCAGAGTGGATTGTTTCTCAAGTCAGAGCGAAGTACAACTAAAAGTTGGCCGCAGTTTCCCATACAGTGTTGATTTATGTCAAATATCTCATCGGAAGATCACAATCCTTATGCCTCGAATACAGGCAGTTTGAAGAAGGTTAAAGGCACTCCGCAATCGCTGTTCAATATCGCGATGACGGGACTAGCAGGAGCCTGTTTGGCAATTAGTCTTTTGCCTTTGTTTGCAGTGCTTTCTTACGTCATCGTTCAAGGTTTCAATCGCCTGAATCTAGACTTGTTTACCAAGCTGCCACCGGCGCCCGGACTATCGGGAGGCGGTATTGCTAATGCAATTGTCGGTACATTGATGACGGTGGGAATTGCTTCTTTAATTGCTGTTCCTTTTGGTGTATTGGCAGCCGTTTATTTATCGGAATTCAGCAGCGGCCAAATCGCTCGCTGGGTACGCTTTGCTACTAACGTCCTCAGCGGCGTTCCTTCGATTATTGCAGGGGTGTTTGCCTACGGTTTGTTCGTGGTAAATATGGGAGGTTTTTCGGCAATTGCAGGGGGTGCGGCGCTAGCTGTGCTGATGTTGCCGACGATTGTGCGGACTACTGACGAAGCTCTACAAATCGTCCCGCAAGATATTAGATGGGCGTCGGTTGGTGTGGGTGCTTCTAATTATCAGACGGTATTGCAGGTGGTTTTGCCTGCGGCAATTCCGGCTATTTTAACGGGCGTGACGCTGGCAATTGCTCGCGCTGCTGGAGAAACTGCTCCTTTGATTTTTACGGCGCTGAATTCGCCTTTTTGGCCGGCTGGATTTGATAAGCCAACTCCGAGTCTTTCGGTTTTGGTGTACAACTTTGCAACGGTTCCTTTTAAGGCACAGAAAGAATTGGCCTGGGCGGCATCTTTGATTTTGGTGATTATGGTTTTGCTGACGAGTATTCTTTCTCGCTGGGCTACTCGCCAAAAAGTTTATTGAAGGAAGAAGGGCACGACACGGATTTGGACACCGATACACGGATGAATTTAACTGTTTTTCCTTTCGTCTCCTACTTTCTGTGTCTCCCAGTCTCGCCTTCTTGTTATTTTGTAAAATTCGATTGGATAATTAGCTGTATGATGATGGATTTAGACCAGCAAACAGAAACAATTTTACGGACAGAAAATATCAATATTTTTTACGGCGCTTTTCACGCGGTTAAAAATGTTTGTATGGAGATTCCTAAAAATCGCATTACTGCTTTGATTGGGCCGTCTGGCTGCGGTAAAAGTACAATTCTGCGATGTTTTAACCGCCTCAACGATTTAGTTAACGGTTTTCGTTTAGAGGGTAGAATTGATTACTACGATCAAAATCTTTACGCTCCTGATATTGATGCTGTAGAGGTGCGCCGCAAGATTGGGATGGTATTCCAAAAGCCGAATCCTTTCCCGAAGTCGATTTATGACAATATTGCTTACGGTGCGAGGGTAAACAATTATAAGGGGGATATGGATGAGCTGGTGGAAAAATCGCTCCGCCAAGCTTATTTGTGGGATGAGGTGAAGGATAAGTTGAAGCAAAGTGGTTTTTCTCTTTCGGGTGGCCAGCAGCAGCGTTTGTGTATTGCTAGGGCGATCGCGATTAATCCTGATGTAGTGTTAATGGATGAACCTTGCGCTTCTCTTGACCCGATTTCTACGATTAAGATTGAGGAGTTGATGCGGGAACTCAAGGAGAAGTATACGATTGTGATTGTTACTCACAATATGCAGCAGGCTTCTAGGGTTTCTGACCTGACTGCTTTTTTCAATGCTAAACTTTCTGACGATGGGAAGCGGTTTGGCTATCTTGTGGAGTGTGACAAGACTGAGGTAATTTTCCAAAGTCCGAAGGAAGAGTCTACTTTGGATTATGTGAGTGGCCGTTTTGGTTGAGTCCCCGACAGGTTGAAACCTGTGGCTACAAAAACTCTCGTCTCTCTCACTTGAGACTAAAAAGATTTAATTTGCTGAGTATGGTAGCGACAAAAAAAACTGCATAAAACTTTTGTCAATTTAGAATCCCGCTTTCTTGGAGAAAGCGGGATTCTGGGTTTTATGTTTAATAGCTCGATCTGGGATGTTTCACCATTCTCAATAAGCTTTTTAGGAACAGGCTTTCCGGCCTGTTCCACAAGAAAATTCACTCTTTGTGGAACAGGCCGGAAAGCCTGTTCTTGACAATGGTGCAAGATGTGAGTCGATCGTACTTTTTGCAGATACAAGCCACTGATTGTTGTGAAGAAATGCTCGAAGAGTTCACATATTCTTCATCCAATGCTTGAACAGGTTTTCTTTGACCATACTTTGCCGCATAACTTCGAGCAAGTATTCCTGAGCTTGGTCTTGGCTTAACCTTTTGACTTCTTCGCGCAGCACTTGAAGTTTGAACTGCTGTTCCATGCTGAGGTTGGTTGTAGGCATATCCATAAATCGCTCCTCCAGTTTGCTGAGATTAATGCGAAATTGATCGGAATGACCTTTCGCAGGATTTGTTGTGTCTCCTACATTGTAAACTATCATAACATTCCCTTGACAATATGTCCAAAGTAGACATTTTGAAACTAATTTGTGTCGCAAAAGTACATCAAAGTGAGGGGAGCCTTATCATAAAAAGGCGTAAAGACAGGGAAGCCTAAGCCAAAGGAGCTAGTTCGTATGGATGCCATGGAGTTTTTTCAAAGCAGTGCTGGGGAGTGGCGTTCTCAGCGCAGCACTCACCACCTCGCTTTCCGCCAAGCGGAGATTGGGGATTCAAATATTCAGGTAACGGCGCTGGGTGCGGATGACGCGCGAGTCGCCGAGATTTGCAAGATGCACGAAGTCGATCCGAGCCGGGCTGCTGGGGGGGCTTTTGTGACTTGGCACGGCTCGATGGCGTGGGATAAGGATGATGAGAATCATAAAGGGTCTACGGTGTTCGCGATCGTCCCCGATCCTGAAAATCCCCGACAGGGCTTGATGTTGCGCGAACGGGGCTATGCGGAAATTGTGCCGGTGGCTGGCCGTTTTGAGATGGATGACGAGGATGGGCTGCTGCTGATTACCGAATACGAGACGATGAGTTCGATCGAGCGTTTTTGGTTTGCTAATCCGAACGTGCGGATGCGGACAAGTACCGTAAAGCGCTTTGGCGGTTTCAGCACATCGACTTTTTGTACCGAAATTCGGGTGCAACCAGACTCGGATGCAACATCAGAAGCAGCAGCCGATCAAGTGGCCGGCAGCGAGTTTTATTCGGCTCTGGGTTGGTAATTTATTTGACTGTGAACGGTTGACTGTTTATGGTTGACTGTTTACGGTTGACTAAAATCTGCCAACTGCCAACTGCCCACTGCCAACTGCCAACTGCCCACTGACAACAGTCAACAAATGTTACAGATTGTTGCAAAAATTCAGGAAAATCAGATTTAGATTGCGGGAATCCCCTAATCTGTATGTTGGTTAGTTGTATCCGTTTTGCTGGCAGCTCACGGTGTCAACTATTTCTGAAATTTGAGATAACGGAGATTTTAACGTGGCGCTTCCTTTATTAAGCTACGCCCCCAAGAGCCAAAACCAGCGCGTTGCTGGTTATGAAGTGGGCGGCGACGAGCAGCCGAGAATTTTCACAACTGAAAATGTGCTCTCGTCTGGAGACATGGAAAATTTGATTTGGGCTGGATATCGCCAGATTTACAGCGAACACCAAATCCTCAAGAGCAACCGCCAAAAGTCTTTGGAGTCGCAACTCAAGTTCGGCCAAATTACTGTGCGGGACTTTATTCGCGGTTTGGCGACTTCTTCTCCTTTCTTGGAGCGGAATTATCAAACTAACAGCAATTACCGATTTGTAGAAATGTGCGTGCAGCGCATTTTGGGTCGGGATGTGTACAGCGAGCGCGAAAAGATTGCTTGGTCGATCGTCGTAGCCAATAAGGGGCCTCAAGGCTTTATTGACGAGTTGGTCAATAGCGAAGAGTACCTGGATAAGTTCGGTTATGACACAATACCTTACCAGCAGCGCCGAATTTTGCCTCAGCGAGTTGGAGGAGACACTCCTTTCAACTTGAAGACGCCCCGCTACAGCGAATACCACCGTTCGCAGCTTGGCTTCCCGCAAATCATCTGGCAAACAAGTGTCCGCCGTTTTGTTCCTCAAGAACAGCAGCCGAAAGCTGGCGATCCGTCGAACTATTTGGGTATGGCGCGCAATATGCCCATGCCTGCTACTCCGCCCCAGCGCGTGCCTCTGGCTAATATCAATATCGACACGATGGTTCCCCGTCGCCGGTAATTGATGCTGCCCTGATGCGATTATTTGTGTCGGGCGATCGACTGAATCGATCGGCTTTTAGGCTGAGAGAGTTTTGAGTCTTGAGTTTTGAGGTTTGAGTTTTTTGATAAACTTGGAATCCAAAACTCAGGGCTCATAATTTTTGGGGAAAAAAGGAAGTTCGGCAACGAGCAATCTACAGGATTTAACCGATAAATATTAGACTTGAATTGAAGCTATTCTTTGCTCTCCTATCTTGAAATGTATCTGCGTTCCTCTGCGTGCATCTGCCTTCATCGGATCGCGAATTAAATAACTTACAATTTTAATTGTTATTGTGGGATGGGCGTCCCGCCCGTCCTTTTTGGACGGGCG